>CAZVFT010000129.1:0-1622 GCA_964626495.1 uncultured bacterium | reverse complement strand
CATCTTTCGGGCAGGTAGGGAAGTATGACCGTATCGGGGTGGCGAATAATTCAGGATAGGAAATAGTAGCCATCAGTATGAAAACCAAACATTTACCAGAAGAAACGTACCGAATTCTAAAGCGGCTTAATTGGGATTATCAAATTCCACTTGAGGACATTTATGCAGTGATTACCGGTGAAAGATCTCACGTCTGGCATTGGGATTTTGATCATTTGTTTATCCGGATGCTGGAACAGTTGAGCTGGTATGAATTACTGGATCTATTGGGAAAAGAAGCACTTTTAGAACACCTGACCAGGGATGCCATCAAGAAGGTTCGGTTTCAAAGTCTAAGAGAAAAATATGAGCGACTACGCAACATACTACAAGGAAATCCTGTATCATTTACAAAATGGGGTCCTAAATACCGTAATGAAGTCCGGGACACCCTTTTTTCTAACCGGTGGTACAGCACTTAGCCGGTATTATCTATTTCATCGGTATTCCGATGACCTGGGCTTTTTTGTAAACAACGATCCTGATTACCCTGAATATGTCACAAAACTGTTGCGTTTATGGATAGATAGGGAAACAGTAGATGATTTTCACATTGACCGCAACAGCATCAGGCGAGAGAAAGACTTTACGCGTCTAACTATTACGGATTCATCTAATCCAGAGAACTCATTGCAGATCGATCTGATCGATGATGTGGCACCTCATTATGGTAAGTTTAAACATGATTCTGTGTTGGGGAAAGTGGATAGTTGGGAAAATATATTGTCAAACAAATTAACAGCACTCTTCAGATCTGAGCCGAAGGACGTGGTTGATATTTGGGAGCTATCCAGGCACCAGTCATTTTCCTGGAAGACAATTGTTTATGAGGCAAAGTCAAAGGAAGCGGGAGTTGAACCGGAAGTTATCTATGACATTCTCCTCTCTTTTCCCGTGAAAACCATAGATGAGATTAAATGGATTCACCGCCCTCCGGATCGCAAGATATTTACCACTGATTTAAAATTGATAGCTGATGATATCCTATTTGCCAGGGATAACAGCTTATATGATTGAAGATTTAAAATTTTCTATTGATGATTGAAGAACAAAATCGCAAACCCGTTTATCGTTGACCATGATACAGTCGCGCACAGCGGCCTACAGAAAAGATCCTTACACTGCAAACAGGAGTATTTAATGATCGATATAGACACAATTAAAAATGAAATAGTAGAGCAACTAAAACCGCTACACCCTGAGAAAGTCATACTATTTTGGCAGTTATGCATGGGGTGAACCTGTGGAGAACAGTGATATTGATTTGTATGTGGTAACTAATGATGAATTCATCCCCAATAATTATCAAGAGAAGAGGGAGGTTGTAAGAAAAGTATCAAGAAGGTTGAGGGGTATTAGACAAAGGTTTAGTATGGATTTGCTTGTACATACAAAATCAATGAGTGATAAATTTTTTTAATTAAACAGCTCATTTTCAAAAGCAATCAAACGGAGTGGATTAAGGTTATTATGAACAAAAAATTAGAAATGGAATGGCTTGAGTCAGCTTTGGGCGATTTAAAAAATTGTTCTTCACAATATCCCGTACCTGAATGATCCGTCAAAGGCCGAACAGGCACAGT
>CAZVFT010000128.1:0-1891 GCA_964626495.1 uncultured bacterium | reverse complement strand
GGTGAAGTAATTTACGACTTATTATGCGACAATACAAGTATGACATGACACTAGTTTAAAGTTTTTTACCTTATTGTTTCTAATCTCAAGTTTCTTCGTTTCTGCTTTCAAGTTTCTTTGTTTCTAATTTCAACTTTTATCTTTCTTATTTCTAATTTCAAGTTTCCTTGTTTCTAATTCCAACTTTTCTCTTTCCTATTTCTGCTTTCAATTTATTCGTTTCTGATTTCGAGTTTCAGATTTCATATTTCTTCTTAAGGTTTTTTCAAAATTGAAATATAAATTCACATTTCTATTATTAGTGGTTTCCCATATTTATTCACTAACCATTCCTTCTTCCGATCCTGCGTATATTTATCTCCGTCAATCTTTTCGGATGAATCACGATTTGTCCCTTTATACTGTCAGTTTTCCTTACGAGTTTGAGAATATGGGAACCATTCGATATGGAAATTTTCCTTCCAAGGATGCATTTGCTAGATTAATTCCACAGGTGACGGTCTCTGATCGTATTCCCGATTCTCGGTACCAGATGTGGGCAAGCGGAAGGTGGGAAAACTTGTCCATAATGGTAGAACCTGTCGTGGTTCATGACGCTTATGGCAAAAAGGTTTTGGGTGTAGATTATATGAGAGGCGGTGTAAGTGGGAGATTAGTCAACGCTTTTCTCAGATACCAATTGAAAAATGCAGTGATCCAGCTGGGTCGTTCTCCCATCTGGTGGGGGCAGTCTTGGGAATCATCCATCATTCAATCAGGTTATTATCCACCTTATGACCATGTAGATTTCCGATTTAGCTTGGGAAATTTTCAACTGGAACTTCTAGCAGGCCAGTTGGGGTCAGAAGAAAATGACGATGGATATCGAGTCAAGCGTCATATTACCGGTCATCGAATAACCTGGCTTCCTGCACACAAAAAGTGGATTATTGGTTTTGGTGAGCAAATTATTTATACTGGTGTTAATCGCGGAATAGAATGGTTCTATCTAAATCCTGTTGTTCCTTATTTTTTTACTGCACTTGAAGATGATGAAGAAGTATATCCCACGGATAATGACAATTCCATCATTTTTGCGTATGGCCGATATGTTTTTAAACCCAATCTATCTTGCTTTTTGGAATTTATTCTGGATGAATTTCAAGTGGATCCCAATAACAGTCCTCATGCTCTGGGATTCAAAATGGGTGTTGAAGGGGGATTAACCATAAAAGATAGAGAATTCAGTTATGAGTTGGAATTATCTCGGATTGATACCTGGACGTATATTCATCATGGAGATTTTTCCTCTTGGCAAAATCGTGGACATTCCATCGGATATGAATTTGGTCCAGATTGCTGGTCGTTAATGGTTCTGGCAGATTATTGGATTAGCCCAAACATTCTGTTATCATTTAAAACAACCCATCTGGAAAAGGGAGATAACACACTTGATTCAGAATATGACTTTTCTGCGACTCGTGTAGATCCCTTTCCCACGCCACCAATAACCACTCACCAATTCACCACAGCTTTCATTTCCTGGCATGCGAAATATGGTATTATCGAAGCCGGGTGGTCAAACGAACCATTTCCATCTGAAATCGCCAACAAAAGTCCCCTCTTGAGACGGGGTGTGTATTTTAAAGCTCAACTAATCTGGGGATTTGGGTTTGATTTAGAGTAGATCAAGCATCCCTGCTTGACAAGTTAAAAAACCGCTACGGCGGTTTTTTTTGCTGTTACTCCACGGGGTATAAATTTGTGTTTGTAATATTTTTTGGTATTAACAGCTTCATTCAAGGAGGTTTTTTTGATTTACCCTGTGGAATGATAAAGAATGAATTGATAGGTAAAATAATGAGTAATAGAATATTCCACATGGTTAAACGTGGTGCTTTAGTGCCTCGCT
>CAZVFT010000127.1:0-2029 GCA_964626495.1 uncultured bacterium | reverse complement strand
TCGTAGACTTCATCCTCCATCCAGACGGCAGTGGATTCTAAAAGCCATGTTTTTTCCCATCCATCATAGCCTAACTGAATTGCGTGGAAAAATTCGTGTGCGGCAGTCACCTGAATATTCTCAATCTCGGTATGTGGGAATCCGTCATAATTATTCCGAATTTCCATGTAGCTGGTAAGGGCATTTTGTTCAGTGATGTCAAGGCTGTTTTCATTATCTCCTGAATTGTAGTTGGCATAGGCTTCATGCATTACCCACCCGTAATACCAAGGGTTTAATTTGCTGATATATATATCATAAAGACCATTTCCTCCATTATTAGAATACCATCTATCACTGGGTGGTTCTACAAAACTGAAAGTATCAATTTCCATTTCGTACACCTCTGTAAATACGTTATCCACCATATCGATGTAATCTGGATCAACTGCGTCATCTCCTGTTAATGTATAATGAAAACGAAATATTCCTGAATCATAATGTAAATCAAGACCAGATGGTCTGGAAAGTGTAGGGAATAGACCGTTGAAGTTTATACCCATTTTAGAGAGAATTTCCACTCCTGAAGGTGATAGCTTGTGATAATTCTCCATAAGAGCTTTCAGCACCGGTGTGCCGCATTTTATAGGTTCACTGCTTTTATATCTGTCCGGGAGGATTGGATCGGATTTGAGTCGTGCTACCTGGTAGATGAGTGATTCTTCCAATGTTAACTCACCTTTTTGATAATCCTCCAAAATTTGGTCATTTCCATTCAAACCGAAAAGGGAAGAAAATATGTAGGAAAATAATAGCAGATATTTAAATCTATGAATCACCTTTTTTTCCCTTTAACCTCCCATGTTCACGTAGTTTTTGTTCCTCTTTCTTTATCCGTTTTTTCCAGAGAAATAATCTGACAAATAGAGCAAGTAAAAGAATTCCAACCACATAGAAGATGGCGAAATATGTTCCTGATGACATTAATTTTCTTCCTGTGAATTATTGATGTAGTTATTCAGGAAATAGCCACAACCCAGTAGTAGTAACCCCGAAATCATTTCGCTATTGTTGAATTCGATAACACCTGTAATAAATAATGCCGAGCCTGTAAACATCATAGCAAATGGAATTTTGTTTGTTATGGTTTTAATTGTTGGAGATGTTTCCTCAAGTGGTACCGCCAGTTTATCACCTTCTAAAGTTCTTATTTTTTCTATAGTAGCTAACGTTTCAGCTAATGGAAGTCTCAAGGTGACGAGAATATCATCACTCAATTCAGTGTCTATTTCAAAGGTCTCAATTTCTCTTGTTAAACTGAAATTTATCTGAACAGATTCTGGAAGATTTTCATATTGAAGGTCCTGAATAATCCCGGTTGGAGTAAAGTGAAATTCAAGGGTTGTATCAATTATTCCCCCCCATACAGTCATATAAAACCAGTTTGTTTCTGATATCCAAGCAGTAATTTGTGATGGATTAATATTTCCAAGTTTATTGATACGAATAATTGTTCCATTTGCTTTTTCTTCAACTGTTATTCCATGAATCGTTACTGGTGAAACAGTTTCTTGAGTCCATATCCTACCTGACCCAATGAGGAGGGAAATAAACATTAGTGTTAAGCCAGTTCGACTATTTTTTGAGAGAAAGTTCATTTACAAAATCAATGTTGCAAGTTAATTTAAAAAGTGGCACAATTCTAAACGAAAAAATTATGCAAAAAATGAGTGTTCATTGTATATTATGAACAGAGGTAACTATATGAAACGCACATTTTGTTATATTGTTCTGACTTCATTTTTGTTTATCACTTTCCCAGAGATCGTATTTCCCAATTCTGTAGAGAATTTACAAGCTCAAACGGATACAAAAAAGGCAAAGGAGAAAAGGAAATCCGAATCTGATGCAGCTTACAAGAAGGGACTTGAAAAAGTAAAGGCTAAGGATTATGAAGGAGCATTAGAGAAATTCCAAGAAGCCTATAAATTGTATCCCACCAAAAAGCTGAAGGGAATTATTAGTAAGGTTCAAACTATTGTAGACAAAA
>CAZVFT010000126.1:0-2087 GCA_964626495.1 uncultured bacterium | reverse complement strand
CCAAACACACGATTTGTGTTCAACAGGAAAACACCTTTATCAGCAGACCCTACTTTATCAATAAAGATTTTGTGTCTTTGTGACTGATGAACAGATCAGGTTTAATCATTCAAGATGGAATTTACGAATCCCATAGAAGAACGTAACACCCGGCAGGTTATGGTGGGAGACGTTCCTATTGGGGGTGGAGCTCCCATTTCCGTTCAATCGATGACTACCACAAAGACAGACAACATTGAGGATACAGTTCGACAGGTGGAGCGACTGGAGGAAGCAGGATGTCAAATTATCCGGGTGGCTGTTCCTGATGAACAGGCAGCAAAAGCTTTACCGCACATTAAAAAGCGAATGATGGTTCCATTAGTTGCCGATATCCACTTCAACTATAGACTGGCACTGATGGCGGTGGATGCCGGTGTTGATAAAATCCGTATTAATCCGGGAAATATCGGGAAGAGAGAGCGTGTAGAGACCGTTATTGAAAAGGTAAAAGAAGCGAAACTTCCCATCCGCATTGGTGTCAATGCTGGGAGTCTGGAGAAGGATCTTATTGAAAAGTATGGATTTCCTACCCCGAAGGCAATGGTAGAAAGTGCAGAACGACATATCAAACTTTGTAAAGAATTTGATTTTGAAGATATTATCGTTTCCCTGAAATCTTCTGATACTCAGTTGATGGTTGATTCATACCGCCTTTTTTCGAAGAGATATAATTATCCTCTCCATCTTGGCGTGACAGAGGCTGGTCCCACCTGGAGTGGTACTATCAAATCGGCTGTTGGAATCGGGACTCTTCTTTTAGAGGGGATCGGGGATACACTCCGCATTAGCTTGACAGACGATCCTGTGGAAGAAGTTCGTGTCGGATTTGAGATACTCAAATCTCTTGGTTTAGCGAGCAACGGAGCTACCATTGTAGCGTGTCCCACTTGTGGGAGATTGGAAGTGGATCTCATTAAAATTGCTAATGTGATGGAAGAGAGACTCAAAGATGTAAAAACTCCTTTAACAGTGGCATTGATGGGATGTGCGGTAAATGGTCCGGGAGAAGCAAAACACGCAGATCTTGGCATTGCTTTTGGCAAGGGAAGCGGTCATCTTTATAAGAATGGCGTTACCCTGAAAAGGGTAAAGGAATCAGATGCTATTGATCGTCTGATGGAATTGGTCAGGGAATATGAGGAGGAAGTAACAAAAAATCGAAATAATCATAAGGAGTGAAAGATAATGAAGATACGTTTATTTCTGTTTACAATTTGCTTTTTAATATCGAGTTCCATATTTGCTCAGAAAGATTATTCTCCTGTAGTCATCTATTGGAAAACGCTGACACCGGTTGAAAAAGAAATCTACCTTTTTTCGTATCTCACACAGGTGTATGACACTCATACATCACTCATCAAGGATCGTGGTAAAGGTGAAGAGCTAACGATGTGGTATTTTAATAATCGAGCTGAGAAAGCCTATAAAATTTTAGAATTGCTCGAAACAGTTGACACTTCAAAGTTTATCGAATGGATTGATGAGTATTACAGAAATGAAGATTACAAGGATCAACCATTTTATGAAGCATTAAATTACGCTTATCTCCACTCGCAAGTAAAAGGTCAGACTCTTCTGGAAAAGTATGAGAGTTTGTTCGGTGGTGAGGAGGAACCCGAAGAATAACCGAATTAATCTTATTCTGACCAAAACCTGTTCATGACTGGTTATTTTAGAGATGAATCACTATTACCCAGACGGATATTTCCACGTTATCAAAAGAGCAGGCGTAGAAAGTCTATTGTTCAGAATCGATAAAAATTATGCATATTTACCATGGAATATCCATCATATTAATATCATTTCAATGGTATATGGAAATATAACCCTAATTATTCCATTATTAAGTGCTAATATGACTGGTATGTGGAAATATTTTCCACCCATAAGAGTGTTATACATTAAAGAGAATTGCAATGCATGAAGCTATGAAGAAATATACTGATTTGCTAATTCAAAAAAGATATAGCAAAAATACTATAAAAACATATTGTAATTACTTCAAAGACTTCTGTGCTTATTTCATTGAGGAAAAATTAAAAAAT
>CAZVFT010000125.1:0-2369 GCA_964626495.1 uncultured bacterium | reverse complement strand
GAATGGTAAGGATAACAAAGGCAATTTAGTTGCTTCTGGGTTGTATATCTACTGCTTTACTACAAGATCTTTTGAAAGTGATAAACAGTTTCATCAGACGAGGAAGATGGTATTACTTCGGTAGCACACATTCTGTTTATTTTGCTTAAAAAAGCCTCTCAGAAGGTGAGGATTTTTTGTTGCACTTTGCTGTCCCACCATCTATTTTAACAGACGATGTTTGCTGACATATCATTTCCAATATCCAGTTATAAAGTGTTTACCTGCCGGATTCCTGAAAAGTTTTCAGGTAAAATTCAGGTAGAAGTAAGGTTTCGAGCCCCATTTGGACTTAAAAAGATGGCACAGGGAGTGGTAGTAAAGCTGCGAAAGAAAGTAGATTTTAAAGGAAAAATCCAGTTCATCTCAGCAATTGTGGATGAAACCCCCATTTTTGATAAAACCCTCTGGGAACTTTTGAACTGGGTGAGCAGGTATTATCTATCGCCTGTGGGGCAGGTGATGAAATGTGCAGTTCCCCAAAAACTGAGCAGTACTTATTCTCCCGCCAAACAGTTACTTGTGATGAAAAACGAAGTGTCGAGCGATGATGTATTAAAATTAAAAGAGAAGGCACCAAAACAGTTTGCGGTGATGAGGGAACTGGAAGGACAGGATAAACAAGTTCCAGTTGCTGCTTTGAAAAATTTGGGTAAAAATATATCAGCAATTTGTAGAATCCTTGAGAGGAAAGGATTCGTTTCCATCTCATCTGCTCCTCGTCTTCCTGATCCCTCAAATCTTAGTCTCACGATGTTAAAAAAGAGAATATCCTTCTACCTTGAGAATCGTAAATAAAAGAACGAGACTAATCCACCTTTGGATCATACCATTTATCCTCCAAACACATGTATCCCCGGATGGCATACCCTGTCACAAACCATAGGGGTTCAGGGGGCCATGGGATCATCTTCCGGTTGACAAAGAAGGTCTCCGTCCTCTCGGAGGTCTGCTCCATAAGCAACTCTGCAAGAGTCCAGCCGTTGTATTGCGTCAGACTGACACCATGTCCCATACATCCTATAATATAGAAAGCCGATTTATCTGCACCGATATATCCAACGGCAGGAGTCATATCCATCGGAACAGAAACAGGACCGCCCCATTGATGAGTAAACTCATTATAATCAAGACACGGAAACAGTTCCCTCACATGATTTTCCAACTGGTGAAATGCGACCTCATCCTCATCGAGTTCCATATTATCTCCAAATGGAATGGTGAAGTAAAACCTGACTGATCAGTCAAGAACCAGACTGGTCGGATTTTACCTGTCAGGTTTGTAATTTGGCTAATACGTTAAACCCATATTGTAGAACATAAACGACCAGATATCGGCTTGTTCTTCGATAATTTTTGAGGTGGGTTTGCCTGCACCATGTCCTGCCTTAATTTCAATCCGGATTAAAACTGGATTATCACCACTATGCTTTTCTTGTAGGGTCGCCGCATACTTAAACGAATGAGCCGGCACCACGCGATCATCATGATCTGCCGTCGTTATCAGGGTAGCTGGATAAGAAATCCCTTCTTTTATGTTATGTAATGGTGAATAGTCGTACAAATAATCAAAATACTCTGGGTCATCACTCGTGCCAAACTCTGTCGCCCACGCCCAACTGATCGTGAATTTGTGATACCGCAGCATATCCATAACACCTACTGCCGGTAAGGCAACTTTGCATAAATCTGGATGTTGGTTTATCACTGCCCCAATAAGAATTCCGCCATTTGAACCTCCTTTGATTGCTAACTTGTCTGATGAAGTATATCCTTTTTCAATTAGGTATTCTCCAGCAGCAATAAAATCATCGAATACATTCTGTTTGTTCAACAACATTCCGGCTTCGTGCCAGTCCTGACCATACTCACCTCCACCCCGGATATTGGCTACAGCATACACACCACCTTGCTCAAGCAAAATAATATTACTGGTGCTAAAATGCGGTGTAAGGTTGGCGTTGAAACCTCCGTAGCCATACAACAGGGCTGGGTTTTCCCCATCAAGCATTATATCCTTTTTATGGGTAATGAACATTGGAACTTCTGTACCGTCTTTGCTCGAATAAAAAACCTGCTTGGTGACATAATCCTCCAGATTAAATTTAACCTCAGACTTCCTGAAGAGAGTAGATGTATCGGTTGCAATATCATATCTGTAAATGGTGGGCGGATATGCAAATGAAGTGAAGTTGTAAAACGTTTCCATGTCCTCTTTCTTCCCTCTAAATCCATACGCTGAACCAATACCTATCAATTCAATCTCCTTCTCCAGGATACCGTCTAGACTGTATACATAAATGCGGGTGCTCACATCCTGCATATAATTA
>CAZVFT010000124.1:0-2383 GCA_964626495.1 uncultured bacterium | reverse complement strand
TAATTAATCAATGATGAAAAGACAATCTATTGCGATCATTGGATGTGGTTCCTGGGGCGGAACAACAGCTCAGTATCTGTCAGAGATGGGTCATAACATAATAGTCTGGCATGTTGATGATAATGAAGTAAAAATGTTTAATGAAAAGCGAACTCACCCTTTCATTCCTCATCTCAATTTCTCATCTTCTATTCATTTTACTTCAGATCTTAAAGAGGTTCATAGTAAGGATATCCTTGTTATTGCAGTCCCATCTCACATTGTTCGAAAAATTGTGGGAGAATTATCGACTCATTGTGAGGATGCAATTATTGTAAATCTTGCAAAAGGAATTGAAAACGATACGTTGATGCGAATGAGTGAAGTCATCATTTCTGCTGGGTTTGATGAGGAAAAGGTAATTAGTTTGTACGGTCCCAGCCATGCAGAAGAAGTTGCAAAGAAAATTCCGACTACGATAGTCGCTGCTGGGAAAAATAAAGGGACAATTGAATATATTCAGCAGCTTTTTTCATCTGACTCTTTTAGAGTTTATACCAATCAAGATATTGTGGGGGTAGAACTTGGTGGATCTATTAAAAATATTATCGCCATCGCTGCTGGGATTTGTGATGGCATTGGTTTTGGTGACAACACGAAGGCTGCCCTCATTACACGTGGTATCGTTGAAATTACCCGTCTGGGGACAGCAATGGGAGCGAAAAAGGAGACATTTGCCGGTTTAAGCGGATTAGGGGATTTGATTGTTACGTGTCTGAGCAGGCACAGTCGTAATCGTTATGTGGGTGAGGAGATTGGCAAAGGGAAAAAATTGTCGGAAATATTAAATTCTATGGAAATGGTTGCTGAAGGGATAAACACAGCAAAATCTGTTCATTCCTTAATGAATAAATATGGTATTGAAATGCCGATTTGTAACGCGGTATATTTAGTTCTTTTCAAAGATATTGATCCTATGCAAGCAGTGAAGGAACTAATGACCCGTGAATTGATTTACGAACATTAGATCTGTTTTTATACACCAATTCGATTACTCTGATTAAGGGCAAGAATAAACAAATGATTTTTGAGAATGCCCCGGTAGCTCAGCAGGATAGAGCAACTGCCTCCTAAGCAGTAGGTCACCCGTTCGAATCGGGTCCGGGGTACGTTGGAATTTTTTCATAATGAGAATATTAATGAGGGCTTCAATACTGAGATAGTTGTAGTATAACTTATTTTACCTAGTAGCTTTTTATTTCTATTGTTTTCCAAATTTTTGGTATAAGTTTAACAGTTAGAGAAAGTTTGTAAAAGATTGATTGGATTCTAATAACGCCACATATTTGCTTTTTAAGTAATTTGGTCTAACATTGAGAACCTGTCGTATTTTTTAGACTTTCAATTTAATAGTGAAATAAGAGAAAAAGGAGTTAACAAGTATGTCAAATCGTGAATCTGGCACTGTTAAGTGGTTTAATCCCAAAAAGGGTTATGGTTTTATAACTCGAGAAAGTGGTGGAGATGTTTTCGTTCATTACAATTCCATAAATGGAAATGGATATCGTACTTTAGAAGAGGGCGATGAAGTGGAGTTCGAAGTTGTCTCTGGCGAAAAGGGATTACAAGCAAATGAAGTGAATCGGTTAAGTTAACAGAAAAACCACTTCACATAATCAAAAGGGCAACAATCTTTGGTTGTTGCCCTTTTTTGGTTTTGGGGTTAGATTCTTGTAAGTAATTTCAAGCTGTACAAGTTGGCGAAACAACAAATATGAGTTTTTTACTTGATATCAATTATACCACAAGACCGTATAAGGAAGCATTATTTTTAAACTATTGAATGAATTTAGGAGAGTCCAATGACTAATTTTAATGAACGTATCATTCGTGCAGCCAAGCTGGATGTTAACCTATATGAAGAGGTTGAAGCTGACAGAGGTGCACTTGGTCAGGCCATGGGGGTTGTTGTTCTTTCCAGTATTGCAGCCGGATTGGGAAGCGTTGAAAGAGCAGGATTTGGAGGTATCTTGATAGGGTCGATTTTAGCTCTTATAGGATGGTATATCTGGGCATATATTACTTACCTCATTGGTACAAAACTTCTTCCTGAACCACAGACTAAAGCAGATCACGGTGAGTTATTGCGAACTATCGGCTTTGCGAGTTCTCCCGGTTTGATTCGTATATTAGGCATCATTCCGGGACTGGCAAGTTTCGTTTTTTTCGTTGCTGGAATTTGGATGTTGATAGCAATGGTTATTGCGGTGAGACAGGCTCTTGATTATCAAAGCACCTTACGAGCTGTGGGGGTTTGCATCATTGGCTGGATCGTTCAACTGTTATTTCTTATCACTACTGTCCGGTTAAAATAGCGCCAGTTGAGGGGCAGGTTCCCTTGCTC
>CAZVFT010000123.1:0-2405 GCA_964626495.1 uncultured bacterium | reverse complement strand
GGGCTGGTGGTGAGCTAACTGCTACCTTGAAAGACAGTCCAACATCACAAAAACTTCTGGAAGCTCTTCCAAGTTCATCGAAAGCAAATCTATGGGGTGAGGAAGTTTACTTTTCTATCCCGGTAAGCGCTGAATTAGAACAAGATGCCAGGCAGGTAGTTCCTCCAGGTACTGTCTGCTTCTGGGTGGAGGGAAGCTCCCTTGCCATCCCATATGGACCTACCCCTGTTTCCGTTAATGACGAGTGCAGACTTGTTACTGAAGTCAATATCCTGGGACAGGTTGATGGAGATCCAAGACTGCTGGAATCTGTGAGAAGCGGGGAGAATATCATCGTGGAATCTATTTCCGATGAGTGATGAATGTATGATTTTCCCAATCCGCTTTCTTGTTTGCAGATATACAGAGTGGGTATTTACTCCTTGTACTTTGTGTAGCAGGCGTATGTTTGGGAAATCTTGAAACTATTTTTAGTTCTGGATGCGGTTTTTATGTTTTTATCTAATATCCCTGAGTATTACATTTCACCAAAGGGAGGATTGTTTATGCGTCGAAAAATTGTTTGGTTCATGCTCGTTTCATTTTCAAGTTTTTTGTTTTATGGATGCGAGGATACAGAAAGCCAGGTTGATAAGAAACCAAATTGGGGAGATTTGGATTTCACCCATTATGTAGCAATCGGCAACTCCTTAACCGCTGGCGTATCCGATGGTGCTCTTTACTATGGTGCCCAGAAATACAGTTTTCCCAACTTGATCGCTAAAACGGCTCAAATTGACGACTTCGAGCAGCCCGATATGGCGGGAAATGGGTTCAGCTGGAGCGATACCCTTGGGTGTCTCGATGCAATCAAATTGCTTGGGGGAAAAATGGAGTTTAGTCCAGCGGGTTTCGAAGCTAACCGAGATCTGGAACGACCCTACAATAATCTTGGTATTCCACTAATAACCATCGAACAGCTTTACACAGTCACTACCACTATCGAGGCAGACAGCAATCACTTTGTAGATAAAATCCTGCGGAATTCAGGTCGAACACCCATTGAAGAAGCCCTCTTTCTGGATCCTACTCTTATCACACTATGGGTGGGGAATAATGATCTGTTTGAAGCTGCTACGCAGGGATGGGTAAGTCAGGATTATCCCTCACCAGAGGATTTTTCGAATCACTTGAACCAGATAATTCAGCTGTTAAAAAACCCCACAAATGCCCCTATTTTTATAGCTAATGTTGTGGATATCACAAGCCTTCCCTATTTTACAAGTGTCCCTCCATATGTGCGAAATCCAGTAGATAGTTCGAAAGTGTATATCTATGGACAGTGTGAAGAAGGTGTTCGGCTATTAACGGATGATGATATTGTGCTTTTTTGGGCGCTTCCTCAATTTTTCGCACTGCAGGATACAATGAACATGGGATATTTTCCAACAGAAGTAGAAGCGCTGAATGATACACTGGTACTGGATGCCACTGAAAAAGGTGAGCTTATTAACCTCCTTGAAAGCTATAATGGTGAAATTAATACAATTACAGCGGCTATTTCGCAGCTTTATCTCGTGGATGTACATGGGCTGTTCCAAGAGATTGAGAGTGCAGGTGGGTATACCTTTGAATCCGGCAGGGAATATGTCTCTGATCCAGTATCTTTCAATGAGACTGGTGAAATGAATGTTGATGATGTATTTAACTCACTATTCAGTCTTGATGCACTGCATCCAAGCAAATATGGTTACGGAGCAATTGCCAATTTATTTATTGAGGTAATGAATGAACTTTATGGCTCTGAAATTCCCGAGGTGGATGTTTCTGACCTCCAATAGTACGGACAAATGTATCATCATGTCATATAAATATAGAAAGGCGCCTTTTTTATTAATTGCTGTAATTGTTCTTTACGGATGTAACATGCCAGAAGGACTCGGACCAGTCTCAGGAGTTGAGGGAGACGTGGAATTTCAGGGAGAATGGCCTGACAGCATTAAGGCGGTGGTTGTGATTGCTCTGGATAGCTTAGTTCATCCCGAACAACATCTTATTGCCTATAGTGATCCTGCGGATTCTGGTGACACAGAACTACATTATTTTATCCAGCTTATGTCGGGGGATTATTTCATTGTAGCTGTAGGATTGATGATAGATGTATCAGTTTTCATTACAGAGCGAGAGGATTATGAATCTGGAGAGAAAGAACTTCCTATTCAGGAGTTAGGTATTTATGATTATCATGGAACGCATGTCTCTTCTGAGGATATTAAAAAATTGGATGTATGGACAGTTTCATTTTAACTATGAATTGTAGGTAGGTAGAGAAATGACTATTAGGTCTCAAAAATCTAATATAACTGTCATCGTTGGAACTCAATGGGGCGATGAAGGAAAGGGGAAAATCACCGATTTTTTTGCTG
>CAZVFT010000122.1:0-2555 GCA_964626495.1 uncultured bacterium | reverse complement strand
AAAAAACATGGCTTTTAGAATCCACTGCCGTCTGGATGGAGGATGAAGTCTACGACGACGTTAACGACTATTACCTATATCTTATTGATTGGTTTGAAGAACCACATCTTGCTTTAGACTTAGACAGTAATCATTGGTACGGCAGCTGTATCTTTTTCCGTTACATTACAGAACATTTAGGAGATTTCTCTATAATCAGAAAAATCTTTCAAAATAGCGTTAACTATGATAGCCAATCAAATGATTACAGTATATTGACTATTGACGAAATCTTAAGCAAACACGGTTCTGACTTCAAAGAGACACTTCAAAAAATGGCTATTGCCAATCGGGTGCTGTCGTCAGATCCAATCGTTGGAGAATATTCTTATGAGGAAGCAGAAGACTACAAAGAAAATGGTATTGAACTTCACATTGAGGAATCCATTTCACTCAGTGATACTACATATAATTATTTTAATGATGATAATCTTATGCGTTATGCATCTCACTATTTTAGCATAACTCCAGTTAACACACCATTTTTAGTCTCGTTTTCACCCGTTGATGGGTCTTCCTCATTCCAGGTTTCAAGCGTTATACAAAATAAATCAGGTGAAATATCAGTGATTCCAATTGGCACATCTACCATCATCCCCGGTTCAGAAGATGCAGAACAAGTTACAATAGTCATTGTCTCCAACGACACAATAGGATCTACAAATGATTATACACTATCACTCACCTCGAAAGTACCGATTCCTGAGAAATTGACACTCTACTCAAACTACCCTAATCCATTCAATAAAACAACCACGTTTCAATTTTTCCTTCCATTGTCAGAACCGGTCATATTAACGATTTTCGATATTCTTGGACGACGAGCAGATGAAATTTATCTTCGCAATCTTATTGAAGGGTTTAATTATTTTACCTACGAAGGGCGACATATCTCAAGTGGTGTGTATGTGGCTCAACTTAAAAGCTCTAACCAAGTGGAATCAAAAAAAATCACTTTAATTAAATAGGGTTCATCACAATATCCCGTACCTGATTGATACATGTCAGACTCCAGACTGATAGAAATGAATTTGTATCCAGAAATAATCCGAGATATAAGCATTAGCACGGTATCTACACCCAAATACCACCCCCTCTTTTCATTGTCCCCTCCGCCGGTAGTCGGACAGGCATCGAGGGGGAGAAGGTCTTGCCGGAGAGTCACATCTCAGATTCTTATTGCAGACCCTGCCTGCTCGCCCTTCAGGAGGGTGGGCAAGTCTGTTTGAAGCCATGCTACCAAGAACTCCTCTCTCCGCCAGCCGGCGGAAGAGGAAAAAAGGTGAGGGGGGATCTTTTCTTTTCTCTTCTATGCCCGCCCTCATTCTTCGTTAGCAGGCAGGTCAGCAGTTTCTTCGCAACAAAAACGACACGAGTTTTTGTAAGATTGAATCTGACTCACATTGGACAACTCCAAGAATAAAAATGGAATCCAGGTACGCATTATTTTGATGACCCTTAAATAGAAAGTATTGTTGTTTGATTACTAACAGATTTGTAATTTTCTATTGAAATGAACAAATATCTATTCACTATCCACCAATATTCCAGGAAGCTAAAATATGAATAAAAGGATTGTTGTAGGACTCGATGGTTCAAATTACTCAAAAGCAGCCATAGAGATCGCCTGTCAGCAGGCACAAATTAATGAGGGTACCGCCGTGGGAATAGGTGTTGTTGACCTGCCGGGGATCGAATCTATTGAACGAGGGGCTCCTGTCGGAGCTATCTATTTTGCAGAAAAAGCTGAAAAACACAAACTCCAGGATGCACTGAAAAAAGTAAAAGGATTTATTACAGATTTTGAAAACATCTGTACGTCAAAAGGAGTCAAGTACGAAGTTCATTCCACTGAAGGAGTCCCATTTGAGAAAATTGTGGAAGCTGGGAAAATGGCGGATTTGATTATCGTGGGATTAAAAACTTACTATCATTTTGAAACCAGCTCTGAAGCCGGAAATACTGTAAAAAGGATTCTAACTCACTCGGTGTGTCCAGTACTTGCTGTTCCAGAGACTTTGACATTTCCTGAAAATATCATTATCGCCTACGATGGTTCTATCGTATCTGCCAAAGCCCTGAAAACTTTTACAAAACAGTTTAGTCCGACGACAGGACAACATCATATTTACATTCTTACCATATCTGACGATAAACAGAAGGCTGACTCTATCCAAAAAGAAGCTCTTGATTATCTGGAATGCTGGGATGTGGAACCAGACACAATTATTGAAGACGGCAAACCTAAAGATGTGATTCAGAAATATTCAGAAGAATTAAAACCATCCATGGTGGTTATTGGTGCTTATGGAAAAAGTAAAATTACAGATTTCTTTTTTGGATCAACAGCCCAAAAATTAATTGAAACATGCTCTGTTCCAATTTTCATTCATCATTAGGAATTCGATCCAGCGTAGAGTTGCCCACAAGCGCCATCTATATCCTTCCCCTGACTCCATCGAACCATTACTGCTTTCTTCGAAACTGAAACTTTCTGCACAAATTCATTAAGTTCC
>CAZVFT010000121.1:0-3363 GCA_964626495.1 uncultured bacterium | reverse complement strand
AATTACACATGATAATCCTAATAATGCAAACTATTTATTGCACTGAGTAGTAACAACCAAAGTTTTCACAAATATTCAATAGCTTTGATTTTTTGATTCATTTGTATCAATTGCTGAATTCAAGAGACAAAAGAATGAATGAATAAATACATTTATAGTCATCTACTCATACTAATAAAATAAACCCAATATTTCAGGGTAACTCCAAGTGTAATATTACTTTTGTAATATTTGTAAATAATTTAGATTTGCACCGATGTTTCCACAAGTTCAAATCTTTGAGGGCGAATGGATTACCCTTGCTCTCTTTTTCGTGATGATTTTTACATTTCTTGGCATCAGTGAGTTTGCCCGAAAAAAGCTAAATTGTTCCGTCATCACAACCAGAACTTTCATTCATATAATTGTCGGACTCTTTACCCTTTTATGTCCCTTTCTCTTTATATCTAAATATCCCCCACTCGTCCTTGCAGTAGTCTTTGTCATTTTTAATTTTGCCGTTGTGACGTTTAAAAAATTGCCTTCTCTCCACGCCACAGAGCAGAAATCCTATGGTACGGTATATTTCCCACTTGCCTTTCTGATTCTGGTTTTATTCTGGTGGGAACGCCCTCTCACGTTTGAAATTGCTCTTTTATTATTGACGTTTGCAGATCCAGCTGCTGCCATTGCTGGCAGAAGATCCCGCTCTCCTGAATACTACACGGTATGGAAAGAAAAAAAGTCAATTCAGGGTAGTATAATGTTTTATGTTATATCAATTTTGTCCATTGGATGTGGAACAATTTATCTTGGACCGTTAGTAGGATTAGACAGTATAAATATAACCATCTTTATTCCTATGCTTATTATTGTCTCTGGACTGGCAACGATTGCGGAATCGGTTTCATCCACAGGGTCTGATAATCTAACGGTGCCAATCCTCTCAGCTGTTAGCTATGATCTTTTCCTTTCTTGCACAGACCACTTCACGGTACTATCTCTTCTTTCATGGATCATATTATCTTTCCTTTTTGCATATATCGTTTTTCGATTAAAATCTCTTTCCAGAGATGGTGCTTTAGGTGCCTTCGTAATGGGGGTAATTATTTTCGGTATCGGTGGTTGGAAATTTATGATCCCTATGGGAATCTACTTTATCCTATCTTCCCTTCTATCGCATTTTGGTGGGAAAAAGAAGGAGGAGGAACAAACATCGGTACAAAAAGGAAGAAAACGAGATATTGAGCAGGTTTATGCTAATGGCGGGATTCCCCTACTGATTACGATTTGGTGGTTTTATCAGCCAACTGAATGGCTTTTTATGGCATATCTTGCCAGTGTAGCAGCAACAACAGCAGATACATGGGGAACAGAAATTGGGTATTTATCGAAAAGATTACCTCGTAATATTATCAACTTCAAACAGGTAAATCACGGAGCATCCGGTGGTGTCACCATTATTGGAACCATAGCCTCCCTCCTTGGTAGTGCTGTTATCGGATTTACTGCTATTTTTTACGTCTCCAACCTGACTCATATTTATTTCATCATTGGTGCCGGATTTGTTGCCAGTATCATTGATTCCATTCTCGGTGCAACGGTACAGGGTATTTATAAATGTTCAGAATGTGATAAGCGAGTAGAAAAACCTGAACATTGTCGCAAGAGTGCAATCCTTGTATCTGGAATTCAATGGATTAATAATGATCTGGTTAATATCGCATGCACCATTTCTGGTCCTATTTTGTATTTTCTTTTCTGGTTACAGCTTTAAAATAGAAATAGAGAATATTAAAAGTTATACATTAAGTATCCCATTTTATCTTCTATAATATATGAAGATTACTCAGGGATAAATTTTATGTTTTGGGGATGCAATAAACGAAGAAAGTAAATATATCCGATTCCTAAATTCTCTCATTCATTGCTTCGAATTCAGTACTTTTCGTTTTCATGCCCCACTCCAATTTTGAGAACTGAATAAATTTTTCGATGACTTCCAAGTCTTTTTTACAATGATCTTTAGAAGGTCGAAATTTCGCAAATTTGACAAAATCAGACCGTTTCAAAACCTCAATCACTTCCACAAATAATGGAACATCTACAGGAATCAGCCTCCCGGACATCTCGATCTCCTCTGTTGTCATCTCTATAGCCCTAACGAAATATTGATATTCAATAAATTCTTTTACGATGAATGACAGCTCTGCATAATATTTTTCGATTGATTTATCGGTTTTAAAAGTATTTTTTTTCAATTTAGAAAGTCTTTCCATCGCGATTTCGAAGGGGGGTCTTGCGGGAATATACGGTGTTTCTTTTTCACGAATTGGGGGTACTCTTTTTTCCCACAGCCAGATGGTCATACCCACCATAACGATGAGAACAATAATTTTAAAAATTAATCTAAATGGGATTACGATAGGAATTGGAACAGGAGGTTTGATATCCTTCAACCCAGGTTGCGGATCTGTTAAAACAGATATCACCTCAATAAAAATTGGATCAGTAACCATACTGAAGTCAACACTATCCCCTGAGGAGGTGAGAATATCAACGGAATAAGGAGGTAACTCGAGGGAACCGGTATCCCAAAAAGTTATTTCAAATTCTACTCCGTAATTATCCTGAAACTCCCCTTCTATCATTCTTCTATTCCCAATGGAAATGTTCGGATTGTCAATATGATATTGTGGAAAATCTATATTTTTATTACCAGCACCCTTCACCCACACCTGGTAGTGAACAATATCACCAACAGCTGCAGTTGTCGTATCCACGGTACTGGATAAATGAAATGGAACGGAAGAATAATCCTTATCTACGCAACCCGGCAGAACAATTGCCATTCCAATAATTATCAGGAATGAAAAATACTTAAAATGTGAGGGGAACTCCATTTTAAAAACCACCATCCAGTATTGATATCAACTCTAATGTCATAACTTATTGCTCATCACAATAATGCGTACCTGGATTCCATTTTTATAACGGAGTTGTCCAATGTGATCCAGATTCAATCTTACCAAAACTTGTGCCGTTTTTGTCGCGGAGAAGTTGCTGACCCGCCTGCTCACGTAGAATGAGTGTCTGCCTGTCCGCCCTTCGGGAGCTGGCGGGCAGTGAAGAGAAAAGATCACCCTCTCCTTCACCCTGTGGAATCTCCGACCAGCCGGAGAAAATCGCAGATTTTATTCCACAGGGTAAAATTCCTCTTCCGCCGGCTGGCGGAGAGAGGAGTTCCTTGACACATGGCTTCAAACAGACTAGCCTACAGGTTCTGCGAAAAGAATCAGTAATTTGAGTGTCCTTCTCCCCCTTGGATGGGGGAGAAAAAAAGAGGGGGTGGTATTTGGGTGTTGACACCGTGTTAATGCTTGT
>CAZVFT010000120.1:0-3450 GCA_964626495.1 uncultured bacterium | reverse complement strand
TAAATTATATCCTTCTTCATAACTTCTCATAAAAGCTGTTACTCTTAGATTCTTTCACACAAAATGGAAAGGAGCCTCTGATGGAAAAAGGTTCATTTGTCATGTTTGGTCATCAACACCTGTATGCTATTCTCACTGCTATATTCTTCACTGTCATCCTAACTGCAGTTGTGAAAAAATATGCATCATCCAAGACAGAAACAGTTGTAAGAATAACATTCGCTCTTTTTATCTGGATACAGGAAAGCTCCGTTTGGATTTATCTTATCTTCAACAATATGTTCATAGTTCAGGAAAATCTTCCTCTCCATCTCTGTGGCTTTTCTTCCCTTCTTCTTCCCATCCTACTCTTCACAAAAAATAAAAAATTATATGACGTTCTCTATTTCTGGGGACTTGGTGGTGCAACTCAGGCACTGTTAACTCCCACGCTGGAATTTTCCTTCCCCCATTTTCTGTTTATCCAATTTTTTACTGCTCACGGATTGATTGTCGCTGCCGTTATTTATGCAACAGTCGTCTTCGATTATCAGCCGGATTTCAGAGCCTTACTCAGGACTTTCTTCATCACTATTTCTCTGCTAATTCCCATTGGACTTATCAATTGGATCCTTGGATCAAACTACTTTTTTATCGCCCGGAAACCAGATTCTGCTTCTCTGCTGGATTTCATGGGTCCCTGGCCCTTTTATCTCATTCCTCTTGCATTAGTGGCATTTGTCATCTTCTTCATCATCTATATTCCTTTTCCAATTGTAAACAAATTAAGGAGGTAGCAAATTTTCCCAGAGAAGGTTAATTTTGTGGTAGATTTAACGCTTCTTCATTAATAATTGGTTATAACCTGAAAATAATGGTTAAAAAATTTTCAATTGACATATCAGTTCGCTTCCGGGATCTTGATGCAATGGGACATGTCAACAACTCCGTTTATTTTACTTACTTCGAGGAAGGAAGAAAGGAATTCTACCACGCCCTCATAGGCATCTCTGGGATTGAAGATATTGATTTTATACTCGCCCACATCCAGTGCGATTTTCACAAACCCATTACAATAAACGATCTCGTAGCTCTTCGTTTGTGGATAAGCGACGTGGGAAAAAAGCGGTTTAATTTTGAATATGAACTGATTAACCGTGATGATGACTCCATTATCTATGCTAGAGGTCACTCTGTTCAAGTTTTTTTCGATTACAGGAAAAATAAAACCAAGCCCGTTTCCAAGAAATTTCTGGAAAAGGTGTCAGACTACATTCATCAGACCTGACTGATAAAAACACGATGATTACAAAAAACATTTATATCGAAGAACTGGTAGAGCAATATCCAGAACTGATCAGTCCGCTGGCGGACTTTGGGTTAATCTGCATTCGATGCGGTGAGCCTGTCTAGGGCACTCTTGAAGAACTGGCAAAAGAGAAAAACCTTCAGGAAAGGTTAGATGAAATTGTCAATAAACTAAACGATATTTTAAAAACACAAACAAAATGACTAAAACAATAACAAATTTTCACGATCTCATTCACAATCGTCGAAGCATCCGGAATTACGATCCAGACCAACCGGTAAGTGACGAAACTCTCCATAAGATTCTGGAAGCAGGACGGGTGGCTCCTTCTGCAGCAAATTTTCAGCCATGGAAATTCATTGTAGTGAAAAGCCCTGAGCTACGAGAAAAAGTTAATCAATGCTATCATCAGCCGTGGTTTCACGACGCTCCGGCTGTTCTAGTGGTAGTGGGATATCCAGACAGAGCGTGGGTGAAAAAGGATGGTTTCAACGCGATTCAGATTGATCTCACCATCGCCATGGATCATATGATTTTAGCATCAACTGAAGAAGGCGTGGGAACCTGCTGGATTGCCGCCTTCGATGAGGCTTGCCTTCGAAAAGCCCTCAATTTACAAGATAACGAAGTCGTGTATTGTATCACTCCTCTGGGATATCCCCGGAAGGGTTACAAAAAAGAACACGGACCCAAACGCAAAAAAATGGAAGAAGTGGCAGAATTTCGTTAATCACTTTCATTAAATTGTGGCGAGAACTAAATCAGACAATCAAAGAGAGGGAATCGCTGTTCCTGTTCTTCAGCCCATAGACCGAACCTATGTTCTCTGGAAAGGGAAGCGGTATCATTTCTTCGGCGGATACGACTATCACCGTCTCTCGAGTCACCCGGATGTAGTAAAGGCTCTACAAACTGCGGGCTCCAGATATGGAATCTCTACGGGTGGCTCCCGAACTACAACCGGCACTCACCCGCTCCATCTCCAACTGGAAAAAGCGCTGGCTCAATTTTTTGATACAGAATCTTCGGTGGTACTCCCCAGTGGATATCTATCAAATCTGGCTCTTTTACAGGTTATCTCTTCTCAGTATGACCTATTTTTCATTGACGAAAATGCACATCCCAGCCTTATGGATGCCATTCTCCTTACCAGAAAAAACCCCATCCTATTCCGCCACTGCCAAGGGAAACATCTCCACTCACTGATCAGAAAACATCACTCTTCGAAGGCAATCCCCCTAATCATCACTGAGGGAACGAACAATATCGGAAGCGATCTGGCACCTCTAAATGAATATCTACATATTGCCGAAAAACACAACGGGCAACTGATGGTTGACGATGCGCATGCTGCTGGAGTTCTGGGAAAAACGGGAAAAGGTAGCTGGGAAGAAGCGAGGATTTCGAGAGACCGAATACTTCAGACCGGGACGTTAAGTAAAGCCTTTGGGATTTACGCTGGATTTATTACGGGGAATGAAGAACTCACCAAAAAAATTAAAGACAAAAGTAATATTTTCCAGGGTAGTTCAGCTCTTCCTCTGCCACTATGCGCTGCAGCAATCTGTTCCATCTCCATCCTTTCTCAAAATCCACATCTCATCATAAGACTTCAAAATAAATCCCGATCCATAAAAACGAAACTTCGATCCCTTGGTTTAGATATCCCCATTTCCCCAACGCCTGTAATTGCATTAACCATTTCCTCAAAAAAGAAAGTTCGTATACTGAAAAATGTGTTATTGGATCATAAAATCTATCCATCTTTCATCCGGTATCCCACTGCACCTGAGGGGGGATATTTCCGCTTTGCTCTCTCTTCAGCTCACACTGACGTTCAGCTGGAATATCTGTACCAGGCAATAGAAACGTTTTTACACGATTACGGTAAACCCTACTGAACCACTAATAAGTCTTCTCTAAGATAGATTGATAATAGACAGGATACAATTCTGTTGTACAATTTCGAATACGACTTATGATTAAAGAACTTCCCCTTTAAACAGTTTGTTTGTTTCCATTAATTAACGTCATTTGTGAAGATAGAGAAAAATACAAACGTGGTAGTATTAATTGTTATCAACAATGATAATAGGAGATATTAAATGGCCTTTGAATATTTGCGTTAATAAACTTGATGGAATTCTCGTTAAAAAAGAAAC
>CAZVFT010000119.1:0-3491 GCA_964626495.1 uncultured bacterium | reverse complement strand
ATAGAGCAAGGGAACCTGCCCCTCAACTGGCGCTATTTTAACCGGACAGTAGTGTGTTGAAATAATATAAATATTGGTTTAATTTGAATTAACTTATAATAAGAGTGATGAACATTAGAGACAGGAAACATTTAATTGCTTTTTACTTCTCAATCGCTTTTGCGATAACAACTCTACTATACGCCCAGAAGACCAACGTAGCTGTAATTCAGTTCGACGCTGCCAACATTACCAATGCTGAAGCCAAAGTCCTCACCGACCGACTGAGAACTGAGTTGTATAAAATCGGTACTTTCAATGTCATCGAACGGTCGGTAATGGAAGAGATTTTGAATGAACAGGGATTTCAGCAAACTGGCTGTACTAGTGATGAATGTGTGGTTGAGGTTGGTAAATTGGTAGGCGTTGAACAGATGGTAACTGGTACTATTGGAAAGATTGGGTCTATTTACACCATCTCTGCAAGGATAATTGATGTGGAAACTGGAAAAATGGTATCTCAATCTACATTGGATGTTTTTGGTACCATCGAGACAGTATTGACAGAATCCATGTCGAAGGTTGCAGCGGATCTAAGTGGGACTGTGATGATTGAACCGTCACGGAAACCATCTGCATTTGGTGAGGTGAGGTTCAGTTCTGAAGAAATGTGGGTTAACATCCTGATTGATGACGAGGTCAGGGGAACCACTCCTCTTGTAATAAACGATTTGATACCGGGTCAGTACAGTTATGTAGCAACAAAACCGGGGTTCAGGGATTATTCTGGTGAATACACTGTTGAAGCAGGTAAGCGAACTGACGTTTCAATCAAAATGAACAATCCCATTATGGTGCCTATATATCTTAGTCTAAATCCATTATCATCAATTGTGAAATTAAATGGGAAAGTCATTAATATATCAGCCAATGATCTGGAAATGCCATTCGGAACATACAAAGCCTCCGCTAAGGCTCCAAAATATTCCAAGGAAAGCATCACTTTTACAATAAACGATACCAGAGCCGTTGACCTCAATTTCCATCTTAAACCAAAATCAAAATTGACAACCAGACTATTATCCACAGTAATCCCGGGTTCCGGACAGTTATACTGTGAAAATCGTAAAAGAGGGCTGGTATTTATGTTAACATCAGCAGCCTTAGCGGGTGTACTGCTCAGTAATACCTATACTCTTTATCATGATGAGGATGTATTAGTTGACCAGTATCGTTATGATTACCAGAATGCAAACACAATTAGTGAAATTGATCGCACCTGGCGAATTTATCAGAATCAGGTGAATACCGTTAATGATATTCAAACCCAGCTGCTCATTTATGGAACGGCTCTGGGTGCTACCTGGATTGCCAATATTATTGATGCCTGGTTCTTCAACGGAATACCCGATGAATAAGAAAATACTCATAGGACTGATCGGTACCGTCGTGTTCTGGTCCTGCGAGAAGCTGGAACCGATAGCAGATAATCCTCTTGATCCTGATAATCCGAATTACGTACCCCCTGCTGTGACAATCACTTCTGGTCCATCTGATGGTGAGATCGTTGACACCTCTTCGGTTACATTTAAGTGGATAGGGAACGAATATGTAACTTCATACAGATACAAGTTCATTAACCAGAACTGGTCACATTGGTCAACAAACAGGTTTGCCACATTTAATTATCTGAATGAGGGTGGACACAGATTATCGGTGCAGTCACGATATATTACAGGAGACACTTCTCTTGTGGTAACAGTGAACTTCACAATCAATGCCGTTCAGGGTCCGGCACTTATGTTCTACCCACGCAGACACATAGCATCCGTTGGTGAAACAGTAACTTTCCAAATTCTTGCTGAAGAAGTAGAAAACCTTACCGCAGCTGAGTTCACCATCAGCTTTGATCCTGCAGATCTGGCGATTACCTCAATCAGCCAGGGGGCTATTTTTACGGGCAACGGCGAATCCATCTTCCACACTGAGAATGGATCGGGTACACTGTCTATTCTCACAGCGATTCTCGGCGGTGAGAATCCGGCAGTAAGCGGTACGGGGGATTTGGTTATAATCGAAGTTTCACTTCTTCAGACAGGGGAAACACAATTGATATTTAATGGGTCAGAGATTTTCAAGGATCCAGAAAATAATAACATCACTATTCTGGAGACGGTGGATGGATATATTCAAAGTCAGTAAATTTAATGTTTTGGCTGAGGGAACTCACCCCATTCACTCCGTGAAGTCCCCTCTCTTCACAAGAGAGGGGGTTGGGGGTGAGTTACAAACATTCAGACAACAAGAGAAATGAAAAGGACCAAGCCATAAATAACTGCACCATATATAAACTGTTCTTTATCTTCCTCGCTATCAACCAGATTGTGAACGGGAGATTTAAGGTTGAGTAAAGAAAACCAAATTGAAAAGAAAAGTAATTTTTTACTTTACACTGGAAAAGACGGCGAAGCAAATGTAGAAGTCATTCTGCAGGATGAAACAGTTTGGATGAATCAGAAAACGATGGGGATGCTTTTTGGTAAATCAAAAGCGACCATTAGTGAGCATCTATCAACAATATATTCTGAAGGAGAATTAGAACTGAACTCAACTGTTCGGAAATTCCGAACAGTTCAAATTGAAGGGGATAGACAAGTAAACCGAAATGTAGATTTTTATAATCTGGATGCGATTATTTCCGTCGGTTACAGAGTTAATTCTTATCAAGCCACACAGTTCCGCATATGGGCAACGAAAACACTGAAAGAATATATGATCAAAGGCTTTGTCCTGGATGACGAACGGCTTAAAAAGGGCAAACAATTATTCGGCAAAGATTATTTCGATGAACTCTTAGAACGAATTCGGGAGATTCGTGCAAGTGAAAGGCGGTTCTATCAAAAAATTACGGATATTTATGCACTATCTGCAGACTATGATAAAAATGCGCCCGTTACTAAAGACTTTTTTGCGTCGGTGCAAAACAAACTCCACTGGGCAATCACAGGTAAAACAGCAGCCGAAATTATTTATGAATTATCTGATGCATCTATACCGAATATGGGTTTAACTCATTGGAAGGATTCTCCAAAGGGAAAAATATTAAAATCGGATGTATCTGTTGCGAAAAACTATTTGAATAAATAACATATTTCGGAACTCAATCAAATTGTTTCCGCCTATCTTGATTTAGCTGAAAACAGAGCCAAACGGCAAATATTGATGAAAATGGAAGATTGGCGTGAATTTTTGGATGATTTTTTAAAATTATCCAACTATCCCATTTTGCAGGATAAGGGAAAAGTGAGTGCTTTGGAAGCAAAACTCAAAGCGGAAAAAGCATTTGAAGAATATCGCATCAAACAGGATAAGGATTATATTTCCGATTTTGATAAGGAAGTAAGGCGGATATTGGGGAAACTCAAATGAATAACTGTCTGAACCATGATTTGCAAGATTAAAGGATTAGCATGATGAACATGAAAAAAAGTCTGAATCTTGATTAATAGGAT
>CAZVFT010000118.1:0-3647 GCA_964626495.1 uncultured bacterium | reverse complement strand
TTTGAGTTTGGTTTTCGCAATAGGTGAAAAGAAAGTAGTTGAATAATTGTATTGATATAAGTAAAATATTACATAATCAATATCGATGGAGTAATATGACAACAGTAAAAGTATCACCGAAGTATCAGGTCGTAATACCAAAATCAATCCGTGATACTCTTCATATCAAACCTGGTGAGGAAGTTCAAGTTTTGCAATTTGAAGACCGGATTGAATTGATTCCTATTAAGCGAATAAGTGAATTACGAGGCTTCTTGAAAGGTATTGATACTGGGATCCAGCGCGATGGTGATCGTGTATGAACTTAGTGGACTCCTGTGGCTGGCTGGAATATTTTGCCGATAGTGAATTAGCGGACTTTTATTCTGCGTCTCTGAATGATACTGAGAATCTGATCGTACCCACAATATGTATATTGGAGGTGTTCAAAAAGATCTTACAACAGCGAGATGAAAGTGCTGCCCTTCGGGCTGTAGCCGCAATGCGCATGGGAGTGGTTGTTGATCTTGACACATCTGTTGCCCTGTCTGCAGGGAAATTTGGCTTTATGCATAAATTACCTCTTGCTGATAGCATAATCTATGCCGTAGCACAACTCACCGGTGCGACTATATTGACTCAGGATGCTCACTTCCGGGATCTACCGGGAGTAAAATACCAAGAAACATAACCAACTGGTATTTACGGTCAATGTTAACAGGGATTAAATGATGTGGGATTTTGGTTTTGATTTAAAGTAGATAAAACATTTCTACTTGATCCATTAAAAACCGCTACGGCGGTTTTTTTTGTTCGACAAGCTACCAGCTTGTCGTACAGTAACTCAGTTCACCATTCGATGATTTCTTAATACTCAGCACATTTTTTACAAATCTGACCAACCGTTGGTGATCCCTAGAAGGGTCACTGACGGACCGTGTTCGGCCTTTGACGAATCAGCCCGGTTCTTGACGGAAATGATATTGTATTGCCATTATTAGTTATTATTGTACTTTTCTTAGCGTAAGAAAAGTACCAAAAGAACCTCCCGCTGTTGAAAAAGTCCGTCGCTTTCTTCACCGATTCGGGGATGAAACCAAACTCTCCGGCTACCGACGGATCAAACAAGGTTTCATCCTGATCCTCCTCGGCTTGAAACCTATTTGACGTACTTTTCCAAATGCGGGATATAAGAATACGGTATCCGTTGGTGATCGGTGTAAAAAAGTCCCCTCTCAGAGAGGGGTCTCCGCCTTGGCGGAGGGGGTGTGTTATCAACATTAGATTAAAACACGCATCCTTGCCTGCCCGACTTCGCTATTCAGGCGGGCCTGCCCGCTCACCGGCGGGAGAGGGGTGGATTCCGACGTAGTCGGAAGACGGGGTGTGTATTTAAAAGCACAACTAATCTGGGGATTTGGCTTTGATTTAACGTAGATTAAGCATACTTGTTCGACAAGATACCAGCTTGTCGTAAACAACAGGCAGAGTTGCCTGTCGAACAATTATGAGTGAGAGGGGTAACAACTGTTGCCCTTTTTTCGTTTAGGAGGTACATTCTAGCAACGAGAAAGGTTAAAATGTGGTGTTGATATGAAAATGATAACAATTGCAGTGGACGCTATGGGTGGTGACAATGCACCAAAGGAGGTTGTAAAAGGCGCTATCATAGCTTCCAATGAACATCCGGTTAGAATTCTCCTTGTTGGAGATGAGCAACAAATTAAACCCATTCTGAATAAAGCAAAATATCCTCAAGACTCAATACTTATCCGTCATACATCTCAATCCATTGATATGGATGAAGTGCCACGACAGGCTATCGAGTTAAAACCTGATGCCTCGGTATTAAAGGGAGCATATTTATTGTCAGTGGGAGATGCTGATGCATTCGTTTCTGCTGGTAGTACAGGATCAGTGGTACTGGCAGCTGCAAAGTACGTGCGCAGGATATACGGTGTTAGACGAACAGCCATTGCTGCTGTCTATCCTACATTGAATAAATTAGAGCGAGATGATTACCTGTCCCTAATGTTGGATGTGGGTGCCAATGTTAGCTGTACTGCTGAGGAATTAGTCCAATTTGCCTTAATGGGCACTGCGTATGTTGGAGATGTTCGAGGTATTGAGAATCCTAAAGTGGCATTACTAAATATTGGTGAAGAAGAGACTAAGGGAAATGAACATATGCGAGTGGCTTATCAAATATTAAAAAAACTTCCCAATATTCAATTCGTTGGAAATATTGAAGGGAAGAATATCCTAAAAGGAATTGTGGATGTAATCGTTACAGATGGGATGATTGGAAACATTGTCATTAAAACTCTGGAAGGAGCCGCAAAAACAATGACACGCCTGGGGAAAATGGCTGCAAAACAGAAGTTCATCTGGAAGTTTGGTCTCCTGATGCTGTCGAAAGGAATAAAAGTAATAAAAGAAGTAACTGACTACTCGGAATATGGTGGCGCACCTCTTTTGGGATTTGATAAGATGATAATAGCAGCTCACGGTTGTTCAAATGCCAAAGCGATTTCAAATGCCATTAAATTAGCAGGTAAATGCGTAAGGGACAATGTTTGCAGTCATATAGCAAGAAATATTGAGGAATTTGAAACAGACACTCGCCGTGAATTTGATCATTTACTATTTGATTTGGGTTAGATGCCACTGATTGCTGGAGTAGATGAGGCAGGTCGGGGTCCGCTGGCTGGGCCAGTGGTTGCCGCAGCTGTTATCCTTCCTGAAGATCCCCGGATTGAAGGTGTCAGGGATTCAAAACAACTTTCTCCCAAAAAACGTGAAGATATCTTTCACAAGATAATGGAAAATGTCATTTCTGTTGGTATTGGTATTGTTCACGAGGATGAAATTGATCGGATTAACATATTTCAAGCTACTTTCAAAGCAATGCGTATGGCACTTGGAAGATTAAGACCCCAACCGGACATGGCTTTAATTGATGGTAGAGAACTACCCGATCAGATCGTAAAAAATAAAGGAGTAAAATTCGGAGATAAAAAAATTTATATTATCAGTGCTGCTTCCATCATTGCTAAAGTGACTCGAGACAGACTGATGTTAAATTACGATAGGATATTCCCGGATTATTACTTCGGCAGACATAAAGGTTATGCCACCCAAAAGCATCTTGAATCTCTGAAAAAACACTGTGCCTGCCCTATCCATCGAAAAACTTTCAGACCGGTGCGGGAATATCTGCCATCGTTATCCTACCTAAAGAAACATCGCCTAATAGGGAAGGTTGGGGAACAATTAGCAGCGTGTAAACTGGTTCGTGATAATTACGAGATAATTGAAATGAATTTTAATGCATCTCCTTATGGTGAAATTGATATCATTGCTAGGAACAATGATACCCTGGTGTTTGTTGAAGTTAAAACAGTAACACAGGAAAAACTGGGAGAACCTGAGTTGAAGATTGATGAACAGAAAATTGAAAAATTGGAAAGGGCATTTGATGTTTATCTCCAAGCCGTTGAGAATGACACCGATTGCCGTTTTGATGTGATGACTGTATTCCTGGGGAAGGGGCGACCTGTCATTAAACACTATGTCAGCTGTTTATGTTAATTTTACGAAATAAACATCTTATATTTACAGTCACTAGTGTCCGGTAAAAGTTTTGAAACAGGTCTGAAACTCCCCGA
>CAZVFT010000117.1:0-4807 GCA_964626495.1 uncultured bacterium | reverse complement strand
TATCAGCTACAATATGTTGCTAATTTGAAAATATGACTTTTTGAGGAAGCCCTATATAGATCAATCTTTATACATTTTATTAACAATGACTTTTATATGCAACTAAAACAAACAACAAGTGATAAGTAAAGAATGAGTGCTCCGGAACAATAATGAATCCATTGGCTGCCTGCCGGTAGGAGCGTGATTCAGACGTTTTCTCTCTATTTCCGTTCTAAATATTGTCAAAATCGCTGATTTACTATGATTATTGGATTTCGCAGATTATTATTCATCTGTGTCATCAGCGTAATCAGTCTAATCCATTAATCTTACAACATAAACCGTCACTGATCCCTGAACGGGTCGGTGACGGTGAATATATGAAATAATCGTCTTACTGTTTCGTTATAGTTTTTATTGGAAACAGAGAAACATGGATTACACTGATTTATTTAATGCTTTTATTCGTGTTCAACCTGTTGAATAGGTCTCCTCCGTCGGTAGCTGGACAGGCATCAAGGGGGAGAAGGTTAAGCTTGCATACTCTCTGATAATCGTTGCTTTTGTAAACCTCCTCTCCCTTGATGGGAGAGGAATTAAAGGTGAGGGTGATCATTTTTTATAGTCTCCTTTACATGCTTTCCTGATATTAAATAAAACATCATCAACTATATTCCTATTTTTATCTTTATTACTTGGATTCAGAAGTTGTATCACCCCCTCTTGTTTTTCTCCCCCCTCAAGGGGGAGAAGTCCAGCTATGGAGTTGCCCACACAAATCGGTGAAGAACCAATACGCTAAAACATGTATCTTGCAGTCTAGCCAAAGGGCACTCACTTTTTGGTAAATTAGAGAATTCGACCGTTGCTGCAAACCATAATAAAATCTACTTCAGATCCAGAAACGTCTGACTATTCTATTTCCCTTAAAGAAAGTAAATAGTACCTTGATCTATATCAATAAAAAAAATATGAGCAGACAATTTACCTGTTTCTACTTCTACTTGTATTCAATTTGAAACAGAAATTGGATGTTAATCTCTAAACAAAAAACTAAATCTGAAGTACGAATTGAGTTTTTGGTAGGGACATGGTACAAAATCGGGTGTATTTGAAAAAAGTGAGAAAAATTTCGGTTTTTTGATTATTAAGAAAAAACAAGTGTCCGAAGAACTATCGGAATGGTGTCCGAATGTTATCGGATTTTCCAAGTGGTCTTTTTGTACATTTTCTTATTGTTGATAGTTTATTTGACACAAATCTAACAACTCTTCCATATCTGTTGGTAATAAAATTTGGTTGACATATTGAGATTTTTCGTAGAAAACCTTTTTATCTCTATGAAAATTTAACGGATCAAGAAAACTCTTTTTGTCACCCATGTGTGAATCATCGATTTCTTGTAGTTTTTTTAAAAGATCTTATGCTGTTGGTATTTTATCTCCTTAATTTGGTTTAGACACTTTTTACATTCAATTATAATATTTCATCCAATTCTAAAAAAAGTGAAATAATCTTTATTAGTGCAATAAGAAATAATATGGAAGAAACAAAAACCAAGAATGGATAAAATAGATGATCCCAATAAGATAGTGTTAGGAATTCGGTTTCTGATTTGTAATATAAATCTAAAACCCATTTTAATTTATGCTTTTCTTCATTCCAATAATTTGCTACAAAACCCATTTTCCAGATTGCCCATTGAGTTTTTACATAGATAATTGTACTAATAATCAATGATAAATAACAAAATCCTTGATAAAATCTCAAATAAAGATTTGGATTTTCTTTCTCTTTTCTCCACCTTCTCTTTTTTTCTGCTTTCCCTTTTCTTTTTTCCGCTTTCCTTGTTCTTTTTTCCGCTTCCCATTTCCTTTTTTCTGATTTTGCTTTTTTTATGTCATCTAATTCTTTTCTTTCCTTTTCTTCTTGAATCTTGAAAATTCCTGCTATGTTTTCAGCCTTACATTTCCAACATTTATTATTTTTTAAATCTTTTTTCGTTAGTAAAGCACCACATTTATCACATCTTATTTCAGCCATAACATTTCTCCCTTATGTTTAACCCATTTTTTACAAATACCCGAATCAATGCTTCAATCTCATACATATTTGAGATTGAAAGTTCTTCAAAAGACACGATTTCCCATTCAGTCATTGTTACTCCTATTAAAAATTGTACTTTTTATAAATTGCTTGCGGAAAAATAATAATAATTATACATTAATACCAGACATTACCTGATTTTTGAGAGCTTATCACAATAAGGGATAAGTTTCCGCAGGCTTTGCCTTCCCCCGACCTCGTTTGCCGGGGGATTTTAATTTAAAATCTTTCTATATACGTGCTTAGTGTATCTTCTCTAAGTCAATAAAAAACAGGAGCAGGCAATTCGCCGGCTCCTATCTTGATTAGTACAGGTGGGGTTAAGGAACGGTCATCCTTCTTGCGAGTTACAAAAAAACTAATGAGAAATGCGAGTTACTCATTCTCTATTGTGATAAAAAGGGAACCACCTCGCCGCTTTATCAAAAACAGGATAGTTTCATCAGATTGGTGATCCTTGATAGCTTCCCTGAATTGCTTTTTATTTGAAATTTCGGTATCCCCAACACGCTTGATTATATCCCTTCGACGAATGCCTCCCTTTGCGGCTCTACTTTTTGGTGCTACACTTATGACGATGACTCCCTCTTCATCTTCAACACCAAAGTCTCTACTATTTTGTCTGTCCAAATTTTCCACTTTTAATCCCAATGTTGAGGGATAACTTTTTGAAGACAACTTAAATGATTCATCAGTAGGAAGTTCTTCTAATGCAACCGATACGTTCTTTGATCTCCCCTTTCGGATAATTTCAAGTTCGGTCTTGGTACCTGGGCGGGTTGTGGAAACGAGAGTTTTTAGGTGCGCAGTGTCTCTCACCTTTTTACCATCAAATTTCACGATGACATCCTCAACTTTCAATTTTGCTTCCTCAGCCGGACTTTCATCAATGATCCCAGTAATGATCGCCCCCTCCCTGGAGTCAAGTCCCAGAGCTTTTGCTATACCATCGTCCACATCCTGGATATAGACACCCAGCCAGGCTCGAATTACTCGCCCTTCCTGAATTAAATCATCCATTATCTTTTTAGCATAATTGATGGGAATGGCAAATCCAACCCCCACATTTCCCCTGTTAAATCCACCCGTAGCAATAGCCGTATTGATTCCCACCATTTCTCCATCCAGATTTACCAGCGCTCCACCACTGTTACCGGGATTAATGGCAGCATCCGTCTGGATAAAATCCTCGTAACTTGTACCACTGATAATCCTGCTCCGACCTTTCGCACTGACGATCCCTGCCGTAACTGTGTGACTCAAATCCTTCGAAAAAGGACAACCGATGGCTAAAACCCATTCTCCCACCTCCAGTTTATCGGAATCCCCTATTTTCACTGCTGTGAGGTTATCAGCTTCAATTTTCAACACTGCCACATCACTCTGTGAATCGGTACCGATGATTTCCGCTTTATATTCCCTCTCATCAATAAGCTGGACAATAATTTCATCCGCTCCTTCAACCATATGGTTATTGGTCAAGATGTAACCATTATCACCATCTATGATGACCCCCGAACCTAAAATATGGCTTCTGGATTCAAATTCGGGTCCAAAATGGAACCGAAAAAAGTCATCACCAAAAAAATCATCAAAAGGATGTTTGAATCCCTTTACAACCTTTTCACTGGTAATGGTTACGACGGTAGGATTGACATCCTTTACAACTTCTGCAAATTCTTTACTCAACTCCTTAGTGATAGGAATTCCCGAAGTTGCCATAGATATCAGAACAATAATGCTCAATACAACTGCAAACGGTTTTTTCATACTACCTCCAATTTTTCCCTTTTATGATAGACAAAACAAAAAGTTTCGTAATAGTCCAGCTTAGATTATTGAGTCTACTCCGAAAAGGTCATATTGACATAAATGCCGTTTAATTTGGAATTTTTATTCCCGACATACCTGTCCACTCCTTCAACGTAAGTGCAAGCGGAAACCTCGGGGAAAGTATCCGCATTAATAGTGATATAGATCAATTCACTAGCCCCGTCCTTCAGGGCGGGGTTGTGGTTGAAAAACAAAATATGATGGGTTTTTCCCAAAGGGATCACTCTGTGAAACCCCTTTTCGGAGTAGACACATTGTTTGAAAATACCTAAAATGTGTTGTAAATCTAACCACAGAGTTAACAAGGATTCTACGATTATTTGTTTCTTTGGTTCAACACACATTATTGTCAGTCAGGCGCCAGACTGATGGGCAATCCTGTCTGGCTACTGACGGATCCAGTCGGGAGCCGGGCCGGGCCTTTCCGGCCTCTGACTGATAATCTTTAGTGTTGCCATTCAACTGATGTTTTTTTATTGAGCACCTTTTTAACACACCCCGTCCGCCGGCTGGCGGACACCCCTCTCAATAGGGGACTCATTCAATTTATCAACATTGCAACATTCTACTCTAAAACACCTTATTTCAGGAGTACAATCAGTCAAGAGCCGGACGCAGTGATGGAACAGCCCGCCCCGACTCGTCGGGGAAGTGCAATCATTGTGAAACGTTGAATTGACAAATAAAAATCGGTTGTATATCAGAAATCTCAAAAGACATAAAAGGAATACCTTTAGTTATAAAATGATTCCTCCAACGGGAGTCCCTTTGGGACGTTTTACTCCATCATTTTACTCCAAAATACTTTTTTAAAACTCCGAATATTCGGAGTGAATTCCGTTGTAAACCCCGAAGATATCGCCATTTGGCAAGTCAAGTGTAAATA
>CAZVFT010000116.1:0-4812 GCA_964626495.1 uncultured bacterium | reverse complement strand
GTAAATTTAACCCCCCAATTAAATACGGTTATAACTTATTTTATTAATATTGAAAGGAATCACCAATGATTACTAAAAAACAAGCTCTCGATTATCATCAGAAAGAACGTCACGGTAAAATAGAGGTTGTAGCAACCAAACCCTGTGCTACTCAGAATGATCTGTCACTGGCTTATACTCCTGGCGTGGCAGAACCCTGCCGGGAAATACAAAAAGATGCATCTACAGCCAATATTTATACCGCAAAAGCAAATCTCGTAGCAGTAATTTCAAATGGCACTGCAGTCCTTGGATTGGGTGACATCGGTGCCCTGGCTGGAAAACCAGTAATGGAAGGTAAAGGAGTTCTGTTTAAACGGTTCGCAGATATTGATGTTTTTGACATCGAGCTAAACACACACGATGTTGATCAATTTGTGGAATCTGTTAAACTAATGGAACCGACATTTGGCGGTATCAATTTGGAAGACATTAAGGCGCCGGAATGTTTCGAAATCGAAGAACGTCTCATCAACGATATGAACATACCGGTGTTTCACGATGATCAGCACGGGACAGCAATCATTTCTGCTGCAGCTTTAATCAACGCAGTTGAACTTACGGGGAAAAAATTGGAAGACATGAAGATGGTGGTCAGTGGTGCCGGGGCTTCGGCAATCGCTTGTGTAATACACTACCTACGATTTGGAATAAAAAAAGAAAATGTCATCCTCTGCGACAGTAAAGGGGTTCTGTACAAAGGACGAAAAGAAGGGATGAATAAGTACAAGGAGCAGTTTGCTGTGGATACAAACCTTCGCACACTAGAGGAAGCTATGGTGGGAGCTGATGTGTTTCTTGGACTTTCCCGGGGTGATTTGGTAAGCCAGGATATGGTTCGTTCTATGTCGGACAATCCCATTGTGTTTGCTATGGCGAATCCCGATCCTGAAATTACCTATCCTGATGCAAAAGAGGCTCGCGATGATATCATAATGGCAACGGGTCGGTCTGATTACCCGAACCAAGTCAACAATGTGCTTGGATTTCCATTCATTTTCCGAGGAGCTCTCGATGCCCACGCCACAACAATCAATGATGAAATGAAAATTGCTGCTTCTATGGCTCTATCTGACCTGGCAAAGAAAGATGTCCCAGATGAGGTGGCTGATGCTTATGGACTTGAACACATTGAATTTGGTCCAGACTATATCATCCCAAAACCTTTTGATCCTCGTGTATTGATATGGGAAGCTTCCGCTGTCGCACAAGCTGCTATGGAATCTGGCGTAGCGGGAAAGACTCTTGATCTGGAGGAGTATCGAGATCAGTTAGAGGCTCGATTAGGTAAAAGCCGGGAATTGATGCGTACGATTCTTAACAAAGCTCGGAGGAATCCAAAGAGGATTGTGTTTCCCGAAGGTGAAAGTGATCGAATCATCCGGGCATCCAGTCAAATTGCCGCTGAAGGAATTGCCAAACCTATATTACTCGGCAATCCAGATAATATTAAATCCAATGCAAAACACTTACGGGTCAGTCTGGAAGGGGTTGAATTGTTACATCCCAGCAGTAGTGAAAAATATGCTGATTACTGTACTGAGGTTTACAAAATACGACAACGTAAAGGCATGACTCGTCGGCGTGCCGGTAACTTAATGAAAAGACCTAATTACTACGGCCCAATGATGGTATCTATGGGAGATGCCGATGGAATGATTTCTGGTATTACGCAGAATTATCCCGACACTTTGCGACCGGCTCTTCAGATTCTTAAATTGCGGAAAGACGCTAATCACGTCGCTGGAATGTATATACTGGTATTCAAGAATAAAATAAAACTTCTAGCAGACGTAACAGTTAATATTGATCCAACAGCAGAAATGCTTGCTGAAATTGCAATTCTCACAGCAGAACAGGCTGAAAAGATGGACATAAAGCCAAGGATTGCTATGCTTAGCTTTAGCAATTTTGGAAGTGTTAAACATCCACAGGCCGAGAAAGTAAAACTTGCTGTGGAACTAATCCGTGAAGCAAAACCAAACCTTATTGTAGATGGTGAAATGCACGCAGATGTAGCAGTTTCAACAAATCTATTAAAAAGGCATTTCCCATTCTCTATTCTTCAAGAAGAAGCAAATGTGTTGATTTTCCCTGATGTAAATTCCGGTAATATCGCATACAAATTACTGAAGCAACTGGCAAATGCAACTGCAATTGGTCCAATCTTGCTTGGATTGTCCAAACCAGTTCACTTATTACAGCTTGGTGACAGCACTGTGCAGGATGTGGTAAATATGACCGCCATCGCAGTTATGGATGCACAGACAGAGGAAAAAAGGAAATAAGGTTCTACACCGACCAGTCTAAAGCTGACACAATTGACATTTTGGGGAAAGATTATAGCTATAGGACCTCCCCTTTTTCCCCTCCTTGTCAAGCCTGCCCGCCCACTGGCTGGGAGGGGTGCAACCTGTCAGGCTCCCGACTGAGGGGTGGTCTTAACTTGCCAAGTTTGTTCGTCGTGGCGCTAAGCCGGCAGGAAATAAAAAGGAAGGTAGATCAAAACAGATCCGTCAGGAGTTGGACAGGATTACCCATCCATTGGTAACCGCACAGATCAGTTGGGTACCTGACCGAACCTGTCCGGCTCTTGACGGATCAGTCATTAGCCTGACAGGTAAAAATGTGTGATGAACTGAAAATAATTATAATTTGCTATCGAAATTGATGGAGAATGGGGTAATATTTGAGTAAATTCTAATATATCCCCCATTAAAATATCAACCAACTCACCAATGAAATAAGGAGGTAACAATGAGGTTACAAGATAAGTTGAGAGAAATGATCCCCATCTGGAGGGAGGAAAAAAAGGAAGTTTTAACCACATACGGAAAAAATCTAATCTCCGAAGTAAATGTTGCTCAAGCTTTCGGTGGAATGCGTGGCGTTAAAGGGATGATTTGCGACACATCCGTTGTGGAACCAGATAAGGGATTAATCATTCGCGGGCATCCACTCCTGACAATTAAAGAATTGTGGCCCGAAGAAGTTTTTTACCTGTTACTTACCGGTGAAAAACCAGACGATGAAGCCAAAGCTGACCTTCAAAAAGATCTGGCTGATCGAAGTGACGTACCGGGTTATGTCTGGGACGTTCTCAGAGCAATGCCTGAAGATTCCCACCCTATGTGTATGCTGGATACGGGTATTCTTGTTATGGAGCGGGATTCCGAATTTCGCAAGAGATACACCGAGGGGATGGTGAAAACAGACTACTGGGAACCCATGCTTGAAGATGCGCTGAGACTGCTTGGTGTATTACCCGGAATTGCAGCGGGGATGTATCGCATTCGGTATAAAAAAGGCGATCCCATACCCTATAACAAAGATCTTGATTGGGGTGCGAACTATGCGAGGATGCTTGGAATCGATGATCCAACCGGCAATTTCGAAAAACTCACAAGGCTCTATTTAATGTTCCATTGTGACCACGAAGGTGGTAATGTCAGTGCCAATACCTGTCACACAGTCGGATCAGCGCTTTCGGACGCCTTCTATTCAGTATCTGCCGGGTTGAATGGTCTGGCAGGTCCTCTCCATGGACTGGCTAATCAGGAGTGCTTGAAGTGGGTACTTGAAGTTATGGAAAAATTCAATGGAGCTCCCACTGAAGACCAGATCGAAGAAATGGCTTTTGAAACATTACGCGCTGGGAAGGTTATCCCCGGATATGGACATGCAGTACTACGGGTCACCGATCCACGCTTCACTGGCTTCAACGAATTCGGACATAAATATCTGCCGGAAGACCCTGTCTTTATGACTGTTGATCGTGTGTTTAAAGTGGTGCCTAAGGTGCTTGAGGCGTTCTCAAAAGAACGGGTGGCTGCCGGTAAGGCTCCCATTGCCAATTTCTGGCCCAATGTGGATGCCGGTTCGGGTGCTCTTCTCTACCATTACGGTCTAACGGAATTTGAGTACTATACCGTCCTTTTCTCAATATCTCGAAGCATGGGCATGCTGTCTCAATTGATACTGAACAGGGCTCTCGGCACACCCATCACGCGTCCGAAGTCCGTGAGTGCTGATTGGGTTACAAAAAACCTGTAAAAATTTCGGTATAAATTAGATCTATCAACAAGATTGGTCTGAGAATAACGGAATTAACCAGAGGTCAATTGTATCAAAAAGCGACCTTCAGGGTTATGAAGAATATAAGTAACCTTGAAGGTCGCTCCCTTTTACTATGAAACTCGCTACTCTCTGCTATATTCAAAAAGATAACAAAACCCTCATGATTCACCGGGTCAAAAAGGAAAACGACATACATATGGAGAAATGGAACGGGCTTGGTGGAAAAATAATGCCCGGAGAGACACCAGAAGAGTGTGTCATTCGCGAAGTTGAAGAAGAATCAGGCTTGCCTGCTGAAAGATCCATTCTGCAAGCAGGCTTGAGAATCAAAAACCCAAATCTGAAGGGATTCATCACCTTCCCAGCTTTTGATGGGTTTGAGGACTGGTATGTTTTTGTCTATACGGCAATGGAATTTTCTGGAAAGTTGAAAAAATCTGATGAGGGAATTTTGCGATGGATTAACAATTCTGATTTATTAACCCTTCCACTCTGGGATGGAGATAAAATCTTTCTCAAATGGCTGGAATATGATCGGTTATTTTTTGCCAAATTCATCTATGAAAATGGCAGATTAGTGAAACATAATGTTATTTTCTACAATTAACGAAGAAGTTTGACTATGCGTATTAGAATCAAATGGGCTGGTGGTGAGCTAACTGCTACCTTGAAAGACAGTCCAACATCACAAAAACT
>CAZVFT010000115.1:0-4953 GCA_964626495.1 uncultured bacterium | reverse complement strand
TACCTATTTATTAAGTTATTCCCCAAAATAACCTACATTAAAATTGAAATTTTATCAATATTCATCTTCAATTATAATAAAAGTAAAAAAGCCCCATCTTTTTATAGGACCTCATTTCATGAAATAATTTTTTGGTGTTTTCGTGGATTGCTATGTTGAAATAAAAAAAGTTACAAAGATTAAAGGTCTATGCCCGAAGAGGTAAAAATTTTCTAACCTTTTTCTTCACCCTACTGACAATATAAGGGGTCAACCGTCCCTTTTCTTTCAGGATGGTTTTGTAAAGATCTCGTTTCCATTCTGTTGGAACTGATGGATTTTCCCGAGGGATGAGAGAGATGGCTTCCTTTTCGCATGAGGAGATACATGCACCACATCCGAGACAGATTTCCTCATTGACCCGGCTTATTCGTTCAGATTTGTTGGAATATCGCTGTGATTTATCTAGTCCGATGGCTCTGACGTTGCATGCTGTGAAGCAATCACCGCAATAGTCGCAGAGCTCGGGATCAATTGTTGCAATATAATCAGATTTGGCTACACCGTTATAGTACCCTGCCTTCACTCCCGCCATGATGTGGCAGCAGCAGCCACAGCAGTTACAGATAAAAGAGGGTTTATTCCGCACGTTGTCGGTAACGTGAGTCAGGTTTAGGTCGTAAGCCATTTCGATGATATCAAGAAGTTCTTCCTTGCTTTTTTCTTCAGCAAATCCTCTTCTTGCTAAAAACTCAGCACCTCTACCAAGTGATATACAGACCCCCTCAATGGGGACATCTTTTTTACAGGTTCCTCCAGCGTGTTCCTTCTGATGTCGGCAGTAGCACATCCCCGCGGCTCCAAAATTTGACTGTTTGATAATCTCCCGGGCGGTTTCATAAGTGGTAATAACACTTGTTACAGGAATGTGATCCTCGTGCACAAGGGAACGGGTTAATGGAGTTTTACTTCCAAAAAATTCTTTGGTATGCCCATTTACCGGGTCTGTAAGATATTCTTCCATCAGTTTTGCCACTTTCTCCAGAGGTAGATCAGCGCGATGTTTCATAAAAGTGAACTCAATGAAGCCAATGGTTCCCGGCATGAGGAGATAGTAGGTGGTACCATTGTAAGGTAGATCCATGATAATGCCTTTGTCCGCCATGGACTCCAGAACTGGGAGGAGGTCTTCTTCACTCATCTTCGTAGTGTGGCACAGTTCAGGTAAGGTTGCTTCCTCAAGGGGAAATTTCGAAGCTACAAAAGCCTCTTCTTCAGAAAATAATAGCGAAAGTAATTCACGTAAAACTTCACTATCCACCAGACCGATGGGGTATTTATTCAATCGGTCGATAAGAGGAACTAAACTGCTTTTTGAATTTGTAATATGTCCCATGATTAGTGATCACTCCAACAACTTATCAAGATTTATATGACCTTGTACAATTTTTTTCAACAGTTTTATTTTCTTGGTCTCGGTACCAGTCAGTAGGGGAACTATCTCATTAATTCTTCTGGCGGTCTGATAGGTGTCAGTTTTGACAAGGAGAATTGGAACTTTCTTTTCGGAAGCCCTGGCAATGATGTTTGCAGGAGGTAAAATGTTGTTTGTCAAAATAAGTCCCCCGCATTCCGTATCAATGGATGCAAGAATCATATCACTACGGTCACCGCTGGTAATGATCAGTTTATCTTTTTTCTTAAATTTTTCCACTCTTAAAACAGCATCGGCAGACATGGCTCCTACGAAGGTTTCCTGGACGATCGAACCAAGAGCGTCCTCTCCTGCAATTACTTTAGCAGAAAGAATCTCAGATATAAGATTGAGGGTGGGATGGGTCAGTTCCGATTGATAGGGGAGAAATCCGAGTACATTGACATCAAGCTGATTCAGATAGTCCAGATGAATGTTCTTGAATTCCTTGATGTTTCTCAGTTTGTTGATGATAACACCTCCGAAATGAACACCATCAATATCAATATTCTGTTTAAAGAAAGTAAGATCATCTAAAATTTCATCCTCATCCTCTCCACTCACTAATACAATCAGTTTTCCATCAATAGCCTTGCAGACAGATAATGCATCAAGCTGAACTGAAGTACCATGGCAGATATCCTTACCACTTTCCACGAAAAGAAGTTCTTTTCCATTTGAGTTGCGCATCTCCATCTCTATCAATTTTTCTCTGGAGCTTTTATCATCATAAAGATACTGCAGCTTGGAATGGTTAAATCCGATGGTCATTTCCTCAACTGACTCTTTAATTTCCAGCAGTTTTGATACCACCGAAGCATCGTGATCCCAGATCCGCTTTTTATGGTACATCAGACGATCGCCAAATGGTTTCATATACCCAATTTTCTTGTTCAATACTTTTGAGATACCCACAATAACACTGGTTTTTCCAGCATTTTTTTGTAATGAAGTAAACACAAAATTCTTCATTATTCTGTCCTTTCGTTCTTTGTTAATAAAACCCTGACATCCACGGATTTTACTCCCCTGCCCTGATCATAAACGACAAGAGGATTAATTTCGATATCTGTTATTTTTTTACAGTGTTGTATGACCGCCCCAATCTTTAATATAGTCTCTTCGATTTGTCTGATATCTTTTCTTCTTTCGCCTCTCACTCCCAGAAGAAGTGGATACGACTTAATTTCTTTAACCATCAGTCTAATTTCATGCCGACTCAGTGGTAATGCCCGGAAGGATACATCTTTCATCACTTCCACATAAATTCCGCCCATTCCAAACATAACGATTGGTCCAAAAGTACGATCTCGGCGAGCTCCAATAATAACCTCTGTACCCGGCTTGATCTGTTCCACCACTTCAATGCCTTCTATGACTACATCTGTTCTAAAGGATTTACAATTATGAAGAATGGTCTGGTAGGCATCGATGACTTCATTTCGGTTTTCGAGATTCAGCAGGACACCACCCACGTCACTCTTATGGAGAATGTCACGTGAAATCACTTTCATCACCACCGGATAGCCTATTTTTTCTGATAGTGCTACAGCATCACTTATGGAATGTGCCACGCCACTTTTTGGACAGGATAATCCGATGGCTTCAAGCAGTCTCTGACCCTCGTGTGCCAGAAGAAATTCACGATCATCGTTCATAGCCTCATCTACAATACAATTGATGCTCTTCATATCAACATCCAATTCTTCAGCATCGCGGGGTATATCCATCTGGTTTCTGTAGAATGAATAAAGTGCTCCCAGACAGGAAGCAGCTTCATAAACATCTCGGTAAACCGGATAATTATCACGGCTCAGAATGGTGATAATCTGTTCAGCGTGGTATCCTCCAAAGGTCGAGAAAATAAAAGGTTTCCCCTTTTTAATATATTCTTGGCTGCACTGTGTAATCATAGCCGAAAGCTGATCTGCTTTGACGAAAGCTGTTTCACCATAGAATCCCATAACGGAATGAATCCTATTGTCATATAATGCTTTTCTCAATGCAGCCATATATTCCTCCCCGCTGGCTTCGGCTGTCAGGTCAATGGGATTTTTGGTGGAGCCAAATTCTGGTGTGACGTCATGAAATAGTGTTTTCAGTCGTTCTGCATCCTCATAAAGTTTCACGCCATATTTTTCGCAGGCATCGGTAGCCATAACTCCAATGCCGCCGCCATTGGTAATAATGACGGTATTCAGTCCTGATGGCATAGGAGAATGAGACAAATACTTACACCAGTTCAGGGCATCTGTGATGTTTTCTGCCCGGATCACCCCGCACTGTTTTATAATGGCATCGAAGATTGCATCGGAGCCAGCAAGGGAACCTGTATGGGAGGCGGCAGCGAGAGCTCCCCGTTTAGAGCGACCGGACTTGATCATAATTACCGGTTTCTTTCGAGTGGCGTTTTTCAGCGTGCGGACAAGTTTAGCGCCATCGTGAATTCCCTCCATATAAATCAGGATGATTTTTGTCTCAATCTGATCAACCAGATATTCCAATAAATCTGCCTCGTCAATATCGGCTTTGTTTCCAACGGAAATAATAGCGGATAGACCAATATTTTGAACGGATGTTTTTCCGATCATTGACACACCAAGAGCACCGCTTTGAGTGATAATGGCTACGTGTCCGGGTTGAATGTCACCGGGACCGAAACTGGCGTTGAGAGAACTCTTCGCAGAATAGTATCCGAAAATGTTGGGACCCAGAATGCGGATATTATATTTTCTGGCAAGATGGATTATCTTTCGTTCCTCCTCAAGATTCCCAATCTCTGAGAAACCGGAAGAAATGATGATCAGGAATTTTACTTTGTTGATACCGCAGGTTTTAACAGCATTGAGTACAAAAGGAGCGGGGATCGAAATCACTGCTACGTCTATCTCGCCATCAATATCTTCCAGTGAGGTGTAAACGGAATGACCAAGAATCTCTCCCCCCCGGGGATTCACCGGATACACTTTTCCCTGATACCCCATCTCAATGATATTTTGTACAATTTTGAATCCGATTTTATTCGGATTCAAACTGGCACCTATCACTGCTACTGAACGAGGCTCAAAAAGGTATTTAATCTCTGGCGAATCGTTGGTCATTGTGATTTCTTTGTTTTTCAATTATTCAATCGGTGTCAAGAAGAATATATACAGAATTATCATTAAATAGTATTGGAAATAAAATTTTCTATAGCAATTGGATTTAAAAAGAGCAAATCCCAAGCTGAATACAAAACTTGCTTGTCCGGACTATCAGAATTCTTGGTATAGTTAAAAGCTATAATCGCATTAGAATAGATCCCCCCTTTTTCTTGTATGATTTGTCGCACTTTCAGGTCAGTAACGATTTTCTCCAATTCAGGTTTATTCTCAATGATATATATGGACTCGATCACACGGCTTTTAGTTAAAGCGTCAACAACCAAGTTACCGAGATAATTATTATTAACCATAGTAAAAAATTTGTGTTTACCTCTGATCAGGTGCTTTCTCTTTTTA
>CAZVFT010000114.1:0-5057 GCA_964626495.1 uncultured bacterium | reverse complement strand
CAAACACACGATTTGTGTTCAACAGGAAAACACCTTTATCAGCAGACCCTAACTAATATTATTCCACCCCCTTAACGTCACGAGATTGCTTATGAGAATTATTCTATTAGGTCCACCAGGAGTTGGAAAAGGGACTCAAGCGAAAATCCTTATGAAACGATTCTCCATCCCACAACTATCAACAGGTGACATTTTACGAACTGAAACTGATAGCAAAACCGACCTGGGAATACTTGCTAAATCTTTTATGAATGAAGGAAAGTTGGTTCCTGACGACGTAATTCTTAATATGATGGAAAAACGATTGCAGGAAGATGATACAATAAATGGCTATATTCTGGATGGTTTCCCCAGAACGTTACCCCAGGCGAAAAGATTAGAAAAGATACTTAAAAAATTGGGGCAGAGACTGAATGGTGTCATTGCCATCAAAGCTGACGAGGATATATTGGTAGAAAGATTATCCAATCGGCGCTCGTGTAAAAAGTGCAATTCCATCACAAACCTTATTTTCGACCCTCCCAGAGTTGGAGGGAAATGCAATCAGTGTGGAGGAGAACTTTTTCAGAGAGATGATGACAAACCAGAAGTGATATTAGATAGATTAGAAGTTTATAAAAAACAGACAGAACCTCTAATTAACTATTATACAGAATTGCATTTACTAAAAGAGGTAAATGGGTCAGGAACAATCAATGAAATCACCAATAATATTTTAAAGGAGCTCGAATAATATGTTAAAGGTTGGTGTCACAGGAGGTATTGGCAGTGGGAAGAGTGCTGTCAGTAAACGATTAGCAGAATTGGGAGCATACGTTTTCGATGCCGATCGGGAAGCGAAAAAGATTCTGGATGAAAACGAAACCGTTCAGGAACAATTGATCCAGGAATTTGGTACCGACATTCAGAATCCTAATGGAACAATCAACAGGAAAAAACTTGCTCGAAAAGGATTCAGTAATGAGGAAAATCAGGCTATCCTGAATGCTATTATACACCCTTTTGTCTTTGATGCCATCGACGAGATTTACGAAAAGCTTAAAAAAACAAAAAAACACCCCATCTTTGTGGTAGATGCCGCACTGATTTATGAATCGGGGTTAGATCAACACCTTGATTACGTTATTACGGTAACAGCTCAATATGGCCTAAGACTCAAGAGAGCGATGAGTCGAAGTAACCTGATACGGGAAGAAGTGATGAAACGAATGGATTTGCAACTTCCTGATAACACTAAGGTTCAAATGGCAGACTTTATCATTGATAATAATGAATCTGAAGAAAAACTCTACAAACAGGTTGATCAAGTTTTTAATCAACTTGCCTAATTCGAATTATCATTCGAACTCCTGACAGGTCCGCCAGTAGCCGGACAGGTTTGTGGTTATACTCAATTATCCTTTATGTTATGTACAAGTTATCTATAACTCCTTGAGCGATACGGTCGCATTCCTCTGGGAAGTCCTAAAATCTCTCGCACTACAATAAAATCCTTTAAATTTTCTGTAGTTTGAAAAAAATCTACAAAAAGTTTTGTCTTCGGAGTTGTTAATTCAATTTCCCGTTCAACACGTCTAACTGGTTCTATTCTCATAACCGATTTTTCAGGTACTTCTGGCTCTTCCATCGGAAATATTTCCTTCTCAACGCTTACCGCTTCCTCCTCATATCCCTCCAGATCCCTTTCAAAATCCTCAATTTCTTCCTCAAGAGTTGGTGTTTTTTCAGCTCTTTCTGCATGTACCTCTTCAGCTTTCTTTATTTCATCTTCGGGAAAGGAAAAACCGAGCTTTCGGAAAAAATCTGGAAGTTCTTCCTCAATATTAACCTTTTCTTTCTCTGGTTCTAAAGGTTCAGACTTGTCTTGTGCGATACGCTGTCTTCTCTTTTTTAAATAGAGAGAAAGAAGATACAAGATGATAAGAATTGCCCAGTAGCTAATATCCATCTGAACTTACTACTCCTCAGATCCTTCTGATTTTTCCTTTTTCTCCAATCCAGAGATAGATTCTCTCATGCCGGTATCAGCCTGGATGTTTTTCATTGTGTAGTAATCCATGATACCAAGATTTCCCTCGCGAAAAGCTTGCGCCATAGCTTTTGGGACTTCTCTTTCCGCTTCCACGACTTTAGCTCTCATCTCTGCAATACTGGCGACATTCTCCTGTTCCTGTGCAACAGCCATAGCCCGTCGGGTTTCAGCACGAGCTTTAGCCACTTGTAGGTCTGCTTGTGCCTGATCAGCTTGTAAGTGAGCTCCGACATTTTTCCCAATATCCACATCAGCGATGTCAATACTCAAAATCTCGTAAGCAGTCCCGGCATCTAAACCCTTTTTCAACACAGCTCTAGAAATATTATCAGGGTTTTCAAGAACATTTTTATAAGTTTCTGCAGAACCGATGGCGCTTACGATTCCTTCACCCACACGAGCAATAACAGTTTCATCTGTAGCGCCTCCAACCAGCCCTGGAATATTTGTTCGTACAGTGACTCTCGCTCTGGCTTTCACTTCGATCCCATCTTTTGCTACCGCCGCCAGAGTTCCACTTGCCGGGGCATCAATCACTTTGGGATAAACCGATGTCTCCACAGCACCTTTTATATCTCGACCTGCTAGATCAATTGCCGCTGCATTTTCAAATGGTAAAGGAATCTTTGCTTTATCCGCCGCAATCAACGAGATAACTACATTGGGAACTTTACCACCAGCGAGATAGTGAGTCTCCAGCATTCCTGTCTTTATTTGTTCTAACCCTGCCTTATGAAGGTTGATAATTCCATCAACAATGAGCCTGGGAGGGATCTTTCGTAGACGCATTCCAATGAGATTCACGATGGATATTCTACCAAATCCCAATGAAAATATTGCCTGTATCCACAAACCAATCGGAACAAAATATAGAACCAGTATAACAGCGAGAATGATAAGTGCTAATAACACTATTGAAACAACAGATCCTAACATATTTCCTCCTTATTTATTTGAACTGATTTTTCTTACGACAACACGATTCCCATCTACACTTAAAATCTTGATATCTTCACCACCTGTCACAAATTCCCCCTCACTAACGACAAAAATTTTCTTTTCACCTACTGTGACCCATCCGGAAGGTCTAAGATCTGAAACAGCCACCCCCTCGTGCCCTACAAGCTCTTCTAATCCAATAGAGGTACTATATCCCTCAGAACTTCGCTCACTGATGGGTAAAATAATCCTTTGCCAAAATTTCGTTCTTATCAAAAACTTACCAAGCAGGACGAGTGCAATAATGCCGCCAATGATACCAATTGCAAATCCCCATGAGGCTGAAGAAATATCAGCAGGCAATGGATGCTCGGGAACAAGCATCAGAAAAAATCCCGCAAATATGGAAATTCCCCCCAGAACACCTACAATACCAAATCCGGGAATCAACAATATCTCAATTAACAGTAAAACCACACCGACAAGAATAAAAAGTAATTCTGTAGTCGTTGCCATCTCTGTTCTAATGGATGTACCAAAAAATAAAGTGAGACAGATAACACCGATTGTACCAGGGATTCCCCAACCCGGGGATTGAAGCTCAAAAAGAATTCCCAAGAAACCTATAGTCATTAAAAGAGAACTTATGGTGGGTTCTGTAAGAAACCGAATAATCTTTTCCGACCAGCTTTCACGAAGGTCTATCACATCAGAACCTTCCAGTCCAAGAATTGTCAGAACATCATCAAATTTTTCAGCAGTATCATCAGCAAAATGGTACTTTAAAGCAGTTTCAGTTGTAAGCGTAATGAGTTTGCCTTCTTTTCTCCCCTCCAAATCTGCCACCTTAACCGAGTCACCATTAATAATAAGATGGGTAAAGCTCAATTCTTCATCCACCATACCTTTGGCGATTTCCACATTCCGACCTCTTTCTTCAGCTGTAGAAGCCATCTCCTCCCGCATATAAGAGATCACTTTTTCGCTGGCTTTCTTTCCCTTAATGTCAACTGCCGTAGCGGCTCCTATAGTTCCGCCTCCGGTCATGATAATTTTCTCACAGGAAAGGGATATCAATGCCCCTGCTGAAATTGCCCGCCGATTTATAAACGCCACCGTCGTCACTTTCGAATCCATAATGGCATCTTTTATTCTCGTTGCCGCATCAATTCTCCCGCCGAATGTATCAATATCGAAAATGATAGCATCAGCTCCATTTACCTCCGCTTCATCAATAGCACGTTCAATATAGGGAGGTAGTCCTAAATCAATGGTTCCCTGGATAGGTACCCTGTAGACTACTCCCCGTGAAGAGCTCACCAATATCAGAAAGACTGTCAACAATAGAAAATATCTTGATTTCATCATGCTTTAAGTTTACCGTCAGATAGGTTAAAAGTCAACGGTTAAGCACACAAAATTTTCCGGTAAAATATTCCATCAAATTAAATTCCACAGAACGGATTTCAGGCTTTAACCCGGAATTTAGGCTTTAGCCTTTTAAAGAAAGTAAGCTGATACCTCAACAGACTTATAAAACCCTGAACATTCGTGGTAAAATTCCTTTTAGCCACAGAGCACACCCCGATACGGTCATTCTTCCCTACCTGCCCGAAAGATGTCAGGCGGGCGGGGCAGGCAGAGAAAAATATTTGTAACATGCAGATACGCTAATTAATACCCTAACTTTTTTTGAGTGTAGTCGAAGGATACCCTATAACCATATTCCTTTATCTATTTCCATCGGCAGAAGCGCCGGATCATCGACGGATAGGTTTTAATAATTATATGAGTCCAGTCCAGAAAGTCAATTTCAAGGCGAAAAGTAACCCACGACTTAAGTCGTGGGTTACAAGTAAGTTACAAGGATTCAGAACCATTTTAATGGTTTTCGTAATCGATAGCAAAAACAACTTGAACACCTTTTCGGAGTGGACTCATTATATATTTACATAATTACGTATTTAAAAAAAGGATAAAATCCACAGAATGGATATTTGTAGTTATGGTAGAAATAATATAGAAATTCAATACTGTAAATCACTACTGTCCGGTTAAAATAGCGCCAGTTGAGGGGCAGGTTCCC
>CAZVFT010000113.1:0-5216 GCA_964626495.1 uncultured bacterium | reverse complement strand
AAAAAAAGCAAACCTTGAAAAATAACTCTATAATCTTCATTTTTTTATTCCCAATACAAACGATATTTTGTCAATCCTATCCAGATCAAATCTACCAATTAGTTGGTGGTTTAGAATTGCTTGCTAATGCAGAGCAAATGCAAAATGTTGTAATGTCAAGTGATTCCTCAGGATTAATATTAAGTGAAGACAATCTTGAAGGATCAGTAACTTTTAATGTTCAGTATTCAACTGATCCTTTTAACCGTGGCCTTCCTTCCTGGAATGGCTATGGAAGTGATTCTGCAGGTTTTAAAGTGTTTATAAGATTCCCAGTTGGGTATAATTGGTCAAGTTGGTTAACCGTTGGTTACTGGAAGAATCACATCTGGCAAAACTATGGAAATACTTCTTTTAGTGAAGGTGAAATAGATATCGATTATGCCATATTATATAATTACAAATCTTCCTGGCAGTATAAAATCATATTGAAAAGAGAATCGTTTTCCAATCCTTGCCCGAGCATCGAAAAATTGGTCTTTCTTGCCAGCGATAGTAGAACCACAGAAAATGTGGATCACAACGCTCTATTAAATGATAATCCACCTGAATGTTTCATCCCTACAACTTTCATTTATCAATATTCTGTAGATCCTAATATCGGAGATAAAATTTGTTCCCCCACTTCTGTTTGTATGACAATAATGAGTTTTGGTATAGGAGTAGATCCTTTACAATTTGCCTTGGATACTTATGACCCTATATTCGATATTTTCGGTGGCTGGCCAAGAGTTGTACAGAATGCTCATGAATATGGGTTAGATGGATATGTTAGTCGCTATAGGTCATGGAGCGAAGTTTATGAGGTTCTTCAAGCAGAAGGTAGAGTTGTTATAACAGTGGGATATCCCCTATATCCTAATGGTCATCTTATGATGTTCGCTGGTTTTGATAGTTCCGGTAATCCTATTGTTCATGACCCAGCTCGAAATGATGGTTATGCTTATGAATTTGATAAATATGAATTAGGGAAATCTTGGTTTGATAAAGGGGGCATTTCATATACTTTCTTTTCTGAGACTCAAAGTGCAATAGATGAGCGAGGAGTTTCATCTGTATTTCCTGAAGATATCGTTATTTTAAAAAATTATCCCAATCCATTTAACAGAAATACAACTATTGTATATTTTATTTCTGAACTCGTAAAAATTGAAGCTATAATTTTTAACATTCTGGGAGATGAAATTAACAACCTATATAAGGGGATAATAGTACCAGGTACTCATACTATATCCTGGAATGGAAAAGATAATACAGGAAATGCAGTTTCGTCAGGTATTTACGTTTTTCAGATAAAAACGACAAATAATGTAAAATCAGAAAATGTAACATTTCTAAAATAACTTTAACTCTAAGGTTAAATTTTTTATCCTTCACATAAATTGATTATTAAGTACTTTATAAATATGAAAACTCAACCGCTTCCTCTACTTCTTTTTATTTTGATTGTTTCTATTTTTATTAGTTGCAGTCATACTGTGGCAGTATATCAAGAAACAGGACAGCGGAAACTGTTAAAGGAAATAAATTCCGAAATACGTGCGTCGGGACTAAAAACCAATCTGGGAATAAAAGTCGTTTCACTGAAAACCGGGGAAGTACTCTACGCTTTGAATTCAGACCACCTTTTCACTCCAGCGAGTAATAATAAAATTTATACAGCAATTGCATCGCTCAAAACCCTGAGTCCTCAATACCGCTTTGAGACAACTGTGTGGATTGACAGTAGTTATATTTCTGATTCTTATGTTCCAAGTTTGACAATAAAGGGCGCAGGTGACCCTGATTTTTATCCGGATCATCTGGAAAGAATCGCAGATGATATTGCTGAAAATATTACCCGGGTTGATACGATAATCGTTGACAACTCAATCTTTAATGAGTACCGATACGCCAACGGCTGGATGTGGAATGAAGGCTCTGGCTGGTACGCTGCTCAAGTTGATGCCCTCTCACTTAACGATAATTGTATTGATATATCCATAAAACCCGGTGTTGTTGGTAAACCACCGCTTGTAAGTTATTATCCTCATACCAGTTATGTATCCATTCACAACAGAGCAATTACCGTTGATGATACAACTGATTTTGAGGAGCTAAAGATTGAACGTCACTGGTGGAATGAATCCAATATCATTGACATAACCGGGAATGTACTGAAGGGTAAAGAAGAAAGGACATACTACTGCAATATAGATAGCCCAGCTTTTTTTACGGGAGCTGTCTTGAAGGAATTTTTAATAGAGCGAAATGTCGTGGTTTCCGGACCAGTGGTACTGGATACTCTCAGTCATTCCAGTCACCTGCTAACCAGACACATTTCTGAACCCTTAAGAGATGCCATAATAAACCTATTAAAAAACAGTGACAATCTGACTGCTGAACTATTGGTGAAAACCATCGGTTTAAATATGACAGGCAGACAAGGCTCCTGGGAAAATGGTTTACGTGAGATAAAAACCTTTTTGAATGACGAGGTTGAAATCGATACAACAACAATGGTTATGACGGACGGTTCCGGTGTTTCACGTTATAATCTTACTACTCCCGGTCACCTCATTAGAGCACTAAAGTATGCTTATCATGATTTTACCTTAAATGTGGAATTTATGACTGCTCTCCCGACGGGAGGATGGGACGGGACTCTAAAAAACCGTATGCGATCTGAGGAAATAAACCGGCGGATTCGAGCTAAAACGGGAACACTAGCTGGAATAAGCTGTCTTTCGGGTTATGCTTTATCCAAAGATGAGGAACCCCTCGCCTTTTCCATCATGATGGATGGGTATGTAGGAGATGCAGATCCTTATCGTAAATTACAGGATGATATATGTACAATTCTAACCACATATTCGAGGAGGTAAATTGATAAAACCGCCAAAACTAACGTCAGGTGCCAATATTGGGATTATATGTCCCTCCTATCGGGTAAAAGAAGAGATTTTGAAAAAAACTGTTAAAGTCTTTGAGAAACGTGGGTACAAACTGCATTTGGGAGCAACGACTCGCTTACGGGATAACCCATTTGCCGGAACTCCTTCTGAACGAGCTAAAGATATCATGGATATGTTTAATAATCCCGATATTGATGCCATCATTTGTGCTCGAGGTGGATATGGCGCAAATCGGGTTATTCCACTACTTGATTATGATATCATTCGCAATAATCCCAAGATTTGCATGGGGTATAGTGATATTACTACTTATTTGATATCAATCACTCAAAAAACAGGTCTTGTTACATTTCATGGTCCTATGCTTGTCACTTTCAAAGATGAGGTTCTGGATTACAATTTCCAATATCTGGAATCCTGCCTTGGAGGTGATGAACCAGTCATTATTTCACCACCTGACGATCTTCCTGTCAGAGTACTGAAACCAGGCAAAGCTGAAGGTCCTTTGTGGGGTGGAAATCTGTGCTTGCTATTGAATCGCCTTGGAACCCCGGATGCTTTAAACAGTAATGAGACAATCCTGTTTATTGAAGATATTGGTGAAAAGTTCTATAGATTTGATCGTATGATGGTGCATATGCGGATGGCTGGAATGTTTGACAATATTAAGGCTTTGATTATCGGTGAAATGATTGATATGGAAGAAAGTGATACACCCTTTGGTAAATCCACTGACGAAATTGTAATGGATGTATGTGGTGACTTGGATATCCCTATCATTTCCAATTTTCCGTGTGGACATGGACGATATCAAGCTACGCTCCCAATTTCTGTTCCCGTCCAGTTGCAAGCTTATAATGAACGAACAATGTTAACAATTTTCGAATCATCAGTTAACCTGAAAAATTCATAAACACAGAGACACAAAGGTTTGACAAATCCAGACCACCCCTCAGTCGGGAGCCTGACAGGTTGCACCCCTTCCCGCCTAACCGTCGGGCAGGCTTAACAAGGAGGGGAAACAGATATGTTCGGCTTTTGACGGAAAGGGGAGGTTTTCCAACAAAAAAGTATAGTAAAATGAGTCCAGTCCAGAAAGTCAATTTCAAGGCGAAAAAACCGTTAAAACGGTTCTTTTGCAGATATTTTACAGAAGTAACCCACGACTTAAGTCGTGGGTTACCAATAAGTTACAAGGATTCGGAACCATTTTAATGGTTTTCGTAATCGATAGAAAAAACAACTTGAACACCTTTTCGGAGTGGACTCATGTTATGAAAAACGTTATAACTTAAATTATTAATCGCAAATAACCGTAATGTGCAATGTGTTTAATATCAATAAGATAACTAAACATCAGTGTTAAAAAATATTCTCATTATTTTGAAAACCTATTTTTCTTCATATTATTACTTTGCGACTTTACACAATCGTGTTAAAAGCTGTTGAATTAATCAAGCTAAATAAGAAAGGAGAATTAATGCTCAATTATATCTGGTTTGGATTAATGATAATTGCGTTAATTGTAGGTTTCATAAATGGTACTCTAACGGAAGTGACAAACAAAGCTGTCGAATATGCTGCGAAATCTGTGGATATTGCTATAGGGTTAATCGGAATTATGGCTCTTTGGTTGGGAATAATGAAAATTGCAGAAGAAGGAGGACTCATCCGAATACTGGCTCGAGTTATTCGGCCTGTTGCTCGTTTCCTTTTCCCCGAGATTCCAGATAACCACCCTGCCATTGGATCTATGTTGATGAACATTACTGCGAATTGGTTGGGGTTGGGTAATGCTGCCACTCCACTTGGGTTAAAAGCAATGAGCGAGTTACAAGAATTAAATCCGTCTGAAGATACCGCTACCAATTCTCAGATCACTTTCCTCGCAATTAATACCGCCAGTATAACGTTTATCCCTATGACGATTATTGCTATTCGGACCAAACTCGGCTCGATGAATCCTTTTGAAATCATCAGTACGAGTATCTTCGCTTCATCGTGTGCCTGCATCGCTGCAATTACCGCAGCAAAACTTTTCCAGAAAATTCCAGCCATAAAAAAATCGGATCCTCTAAATGTTCCAGAAAAGAAGGAGACAGACAATGATTGATCTATTTGCTTCTGCTGTTACCGATATTCAGACATCGGGGGGTGGTGAACCATTATTCACTGTCATCATGAAAACCTTATCCAATATGGCGGTCCCTTTTGTACTGTTTTGTGTACTAATTATAGGTTTGATCAAGAAAGTAAAAGTTTATGAAGTCTTCGTGGATGGTG
>CAZVFT010000112.1:0-5656 GCA_964626495.1 uncultured bacterium | reverse complement strand
ATTAACCATAGTAAAAAATTTGTGTTTACCTCTGATCAGGTGCTTTCTCTTTTTAGGGCTTCCTGCAAGAATGATAGCTTCTAACATATTGAATGAAAAATGTTAAGGCTATTGTGCTACAAACGTAAATACTAATGGTAATTAGAGAATCTTAATATCTATTTTTGTCATCAAAGATCGAAATCAATTTATTACTTGTTTTGGTACTTCATCATAATTTTATGCAATCTCAAAGCTTGGACAATAAATGTCTCCAACCGAGCTTCAATGAGCTGGGGAAACGGACTGCCATCGCTCTCGATGGCAATAAAGGGTAAATTGGATACCTCTCGCGTCACCCTGTTGGTCATTTTATCCTTTCTGAACCTCGTCACGTGCTCCCTGTCCATTTTTAAATTCAGGATCGATTCGCTCAATCGGTTGGGCATACAGCCAAATGGTCCAATGGCGATCGCCCCGCAGAATTCCTTCCCTACCTCAGCCATAGGACCACCCGCAGTAAGGATCGCTTCACCAGTCAGTTTTCGTGAAATAAAGTTCTCACCAGTCCCAATCACATGATCCACTTCCACCATTCGAGGAATGTACCAGCCCGATTCTGCTATTATTCCTTTGATATTCTTTTCGATCCGCGCCATGACCTTGGTTTTAATCTTGTTTGCCAGACGACCCATAAGACTATAATCTTTATCACTTAATTTATTTTCAATCAGCCAATCGAGGTAATATAGCCATTCATGAATCGGTGTCACGTGAGAAACAATACCACTATCAGCCAGACGTTCTGGCAACCACCGGCGAGAAAGCCCTTCCTTACGTACATATACTTCACCTACGATCAAAACTTGTGGTGTCTTTTTAAGGGGTTTCTTCTGCGGTATTCTCTTCAAATCAGTAGCTGCCTGCTTGAGAGCTTTCATTAGACTATCCTGACCACCCTCGAGACCTTTGAGCACACAGGACCAGATAGCTTGAAGTTCCTGAAAAGCTCTATTGTGGTCTTCTGCAACAACCAGCATGGAATTATGTATATCCTCAAACACATCAGCGGTAACCACTGCATTCCATCCCAATCGAACAAACTCTGACCCAAGACCTCCATAAGCATCGGAAGCTGACAGGGACATAAATGCAATATTTTCAAATTTACGTTTTTTTATAAAATCTCGCATAAAGTCCTGATATTGACCAAACCTGCAAGGTCCTTCGGCTGTGGGCATAAAATAAATGGTGACCTCGTTTTCAGACCGCATATCGCGCATATATTTCAAGAAAGCACCAGTGATCAATTGAAGTGGTAGACACTCCTTGCACATAGTGTTACCACGTCCAAGTTTCAATTCCTCTTCACCCATAGTGGGTAAGGCTATCGCATTGATCCCCAGCCTCTTCAGAACTGCAGTCATCGCTTGCGTGCTATACTGACTCATAGAAGCTAAAACCAATGTCACACGAGGATCGAATAATGAAATCTCCTCATTTTCTGAGGTGGTTATCAGTAATTTCTCATTCTCAATTCTAGTGGTTGCCGACTGATAGCTCTTTAGGTCTTGTTGTTTTTCCTTTTTTCTTTTTTGTAATTGTCGATAACGAGTAACAATACCCAAAAACGCCTCGACTCGAGTCTCAAGACCCGCATCAGCGGTATGATTATCCAGCTCAAGTGTAAGCGAAGGTTTTCTATCCATAATATCCCGGAAGTACCCAATAATGAATGAGTCAGGACCACAGGAGAAATTCGTTATATAAGTTCCAAACAATTGGGTGTGATTCTTGATGCCTTCTGCGCCTTTCAGGTTGATTTGTCCAGAGGACCAGTACATATGATCCTTAACAGGATATTGTTTCAAGTCAAGAAAATCAACAGGAATAATCGTGATACCTCGGGAGGCAAATTTGTGGGGAATACCTTTATTCGCTTCAGGTACAAATGCATTGTAGGACCTTCCAAACAGTATAATGCCTATCCTATCTGGATCAGTCTCAATCTCATAAATAATCTTTTCTCCCAATTCAATCATCTGTCCTTGCAGTTTATCTTGAACTGTTCGTGCCTTATTAAAAGCCATAGCGGCTTTCTTTTTACTCACTCCCAGATCGGAAGCTATAGATACGAAAGACTTCCTCTGTCCAGTTGTATCTAATGAAAACTCTATAAAGGGTGATATAATAATAGGACCATTCAGCAACCGATCCTCGAATGTAGCTTTTAAATAGAATAATTCACCCTGAAGTAATGGACACAGCTTTGATGGATTATAACCATTTTCAACCTGTACGCTGCGAATATGGGGAAGGAAAATATAATCTGGATTAAGGTCTAAAAGGTTATTAAAATATCCGTGAGATATTTCACATGGGAAACAGAAAGGAGCTGAGCATTGGTCTATACCTTTTTGGTCCACTTCCTTTGCAAGCACTACCCTGAAACCTAACTCATTAAAGAAATGAGCAAACATCGGATAGTAGGTATTAGTCTGGAAGGAACGCAAAATACCTATTGTCGGTGCATCTTCAGGCAGATCGCTCAAATCAGGAGCAAAATCGTCAAACACAAGTTTTTGTCGCAGGGTAACAAGGTCATACTCTACAGGATTTAACTTTATCTTGTGTCGGATATTATAATATCTATTGCAAGCACCACCAAACGGATAGGTTTTGCCTTCAATGACCACGCGGTTGATGCTACAGCCCAGGTCACACTTTTCCTTACCACCGGGACATGTAAAGAAACTCTTGTATTTCACTTTTCGATTAACCAGAGTTTCAAGATCAAACAGCTGTTCTTCCATTATCTCCTGGTCAAGCCGATGTTTGACCTCTAAGGCAACCCCATATGCACCCATCAGCCCTGGTTCGGGCGGGACTACGATTTCCTTCCCTGACAATGCTGCCATGGCAACTGGTACAGCACGATTATAACATACTCCCCCCTGCATATAAACCTTCTTTCCCACTGGCCGAGCACCTTTGACTCTGTTTACATAATTCATACAAATGGAATATACCAGACCAGCTACGATGTCCGCTTTTGGCACACCTTCATGAAATGTGTTTTTAGTGTCTGACGATATGAATGCTGCACACTGATCGTTAAAGTTTGGTGGACGCTTGCCCTGTATCGCCCATTCAGCTATATCCTCCATCTCAATACCTAATGTCTCTTTCGCAGATTCTTCTAAGAATGACCCAGTCCCTGCTGAACAGGCTTCATTCATGGCATAATCGCTAGCTACCCCATTTGTTATATATGTATATTTTGCGTCCTGTCCACCTATTTCGAAAATAGTATCTACTTCAGGATCAAAATGAATAGCTGCTGTGGCATGGGCTATGATCTCATTGATTACACCATCAGTAAGGGCATGTAATCCTGCTATCTTTCTACCTGAACCAGTCACCCCTAACCCTCGGATAACCACTTTTGTATTGCTCAATCTCTCAAGGAGAGCCTTATAGCATGCTCGTGACGCGCCAACCGGGTCTCCATTCGTTCGAAGGTACTCACTTCCCAGAATCTTTAGATCTGACTCACGCAACAACACAACCTTCGTGGTAGTGGAACCGACATCTAAACCCAGAATGCACCGGTCTCCATCCTGAGTAATCCCCCGTTCCATCTGAGTAAAAGTAACCATATCTGTAAAATTGGATAATGGTTGGTGATAATCGAATTGTGATTTGTTTTTTTTAAAAAGTTGACTTAGATCAACAGCAGACTCCGTCTTATTCTCCATTGCCCACAGAGCAGCGCCAAGTGCTTCAAAGTATGTAGCTTCTTTAGGGACAGTCAGGTTCTTTATCTCACGTTTTAGATAATCGATCATAACCTCGTTCCTGCTGGCACCACCTACGATCATGATGTTCTCTTTTGGTATATTTTTCAGTAGTTCGAGAACTTTACTTGCCATCATCTGGCACAAGCCAGCTACTACTTGCCCCTTGGGCACGCCTATATTGGTGGCATGAGTACAGTCGCTCTTACAAAAGACCGAACACCTACCAGACACATGATGTGGTTCCTCATTTTGTGCATATCTAATAGCATCGTCCAAGCTTACATCCATTCTCGTTGTCTGCTGGATGAAAAACTCGCCTGTTCCAGAAGCACATTTATTCCCCGTGTGGACCTTGTTGATCTTTCCTGAATCGTCAAGTTTATAGACAATGAACGTCTCACCACCGGCACTTATAATAGCGTTATAAGGGATATTGTTACCATCGATGTATTTCAAGGCGTATTCGGTAGCCAGTGGCTCTGAGATATTGTTCAGGTTAAGGAACTCCTTAAATCTCCGACCGGTTACACAAATTGAATCAACTTCATTAAGATCTACCTGTCCCAGCAGGTTCCTAACAATGTCTTTTGGATTTCCCTCATGAGCGTGAGACAGAACATAATTAATCTCTATCGACTTTCCGTTCTTCTCAGCCTTAACCAAAGTTATTGTTGATGCACCGGTACAGAGACCTATGGATATCATATAAGACCCTTTTATTCTTTATTTATCTTGTGTGCCAGTTTATTTATTATAAGATAATTTCTTTCAATAAATGAATCAAAGACAACAGATTTATAACACCCAATAAGTAGGATTTGTGATGTGATTGTAATTAAGTTGCGTTTCATTTTACTCATCCTGCATATCAAGATTACACGTTGTGAAAACAGTCCATTAGTTATCGAAATATACTCCATGATGAATCAGAATGTCAAAAAAGGAAAAGAGCAATGATCACTCACCACGATTAGATCTCGAGATTCACGATTTCAGCTTCTTCTAACGGCGGATAAAGCTCTCGGTTCAGAAGTGTGTAAAAGCGGTAATGCTAACATGACAATTTTTGTTTTACGGAGAAAGCGATCATCCACTGGGCGATAAAATAGGTGCTCAGGTTCAGGACTCTTGCAATCTCGAAAGGTTCACGAAATTTGTTCAGAGCGAGTATAGAATCCGAGAAGATGAATAAAACAGCTCCCCCCAATGCCAGAAGGGTGAATGTGTTTTTTGAGAGAAAATATCGGTCACACGCCTGCCACCCCATGATAAGAATTACCAGCACGTAAGCCAGCACCGGTAGCTTCATTTCTCCCAGATGAGGATAAAGAATCGCACAAATCAGTGCACCATAAAGCAGGAATGGAAGACCAAATCCTGTCAGTTTAATTCGCCTGCCCGTGGTAAAAGCGACAATATAAAAAAGATGGGCAACCAAGAAGCTCACAAGTCCTGCAATAAATTGATCCGATGGCAGCATAAGAAACACATCTCCGGCGAGAGAGAATATCAACCCCACTATGATGGTTCCAGCATATCTTGAAAAATTTCCAATACTCATTTGAATCGCAATGAGAAGGATAAACACCATTGTCAAAGGTTTGAACACATAGATGTGAATAGAGGGTCCAAGATATTCTGCCCGGATGGTTAAGATAGCAGAGAATGCGGCCAGGAGGGTAAATATGATTCGTAGTGTTTTCATAGTTTTCCTCTCTTTGTTTTTCTACTGAGAAACTACCAATGAATTTTTAATAAAATTAGTGATATCGTACGAATCTAATGATTAGATCCACTTTTCCATCCCTATTAGAAACAGCTTCTTTAACTCAATCAGGTGAATACCATGTCCCTTCCGTGTCAAGATATACTGATTA
>CAZVFT010000111.1:0-5676 GCA_964626495.1 uncultured bacterium | reverse complement strand
TCTAAATAAGAATTTCATGTTAGGTATCTTATACAAGAAAAAATCACAGGCAGATGAACAAGTTATCTGGTTGACGGTTTGATGTAGATTATAACGAGTGGGAATCCTTTAAAAATGGAGGTCTGAGTATCTCTATAAACTTGCGTTCACTTCTGGTGCTTTTGATTTTTCCCATGGAGGAAGAATTTTTAATAGAACAGCAAGTATTACAAATGGTAAAACAAGAAGACAAAGGGCTGAAAGAAAACCTTCAATTCCTAAAATTTCCATTTTATATGCTGTAAGTCCTCGAAAACTTTTTGAAAACATTTGTCCCCCGATAACAACATTCCACCTTGTGCTGAATATTCCAATCTGGATCAATATCACAGAGACGAAATACAGTAATTTTCTCAATTCTTCATTCAAATTTAACAGTTTAACAAAGGTCATAATTCCTAAAGGTAATAACATACCGAGAAGAACTTGCATTACGACGAGACTTATAAAGAGTTTACCCATAACTAACTCGGATAATATTTTAATGGATTCTTCACTTTCATAGAGACGATGAATGAAATCAAGTGCCTCAAGAGAAAAATCAATGATTACTGCATAAAAAAGGAAAGATGCAACTCGATCTAAGCATTTCATATCTATTTTTCCACCCCGTGAGGGAATGATTACCATATATAGTATAATAACCAAAGCAATACCTGAGACGATGGCTGAGAATAGGAATACAATTGGCATCAAGACACTACTCCACCAGGGATTTGCCTTAACGGAGCCAAATATGAATCCCACATATCCATGAAGTAAAAAAGCCGATGGGATACCAATTACTGTAATTACTTTTACCGCTTTTTTATCAAAAGTGACTGCCTTTTCACTGGTATCTTTTGAGAATAGAGAAATTATTTTATATATCCAGTTCATTGGGAAATTCTTTTCTTTTGACCAAAAAATCAGATCTTTGCGATATTCAAACCATATTTCCAATAATAATACAACCATGAGATACCAAGCATATACAAAACCAAACATTGCCATAGCAGAACGCAGATTCGGGGTTAAAAATATTTCGTAAGATCGTTCAGGATGCCCGAGGTGTAATAGTAATGGAAGAGGGGCAACAAGAAGAAAAGCGAGAGCAGTAAGCAGGGAAAGCTTATATATAGGTAAAACCTCTTTGATATTAAAAACCTTAACAAGAGATGCAAGAATGAAAGCACCCGCTACAAGTCCAGTGACGTAAGGATAAACAACGATAAGAATTGACCAGTGTATTTCAATTTCATTTGGATAAATATAGCCTGTTACCTGTTTTAAAAGTTCAGTTAAATTTCCAGCCATTTCAGCACTCATATTAACTTACCTCACCATCAAGATCAGTATAAAATACTTTTGGATCTGTGTTAAGATAGGGTTTAAGTACGTGAGTTTTTTTCAGTCGTTTTAACCTAGTAAGAGGACTTGTCCAAGTTGTTAAATCACCAAAGATTCTAGCTTGTGTTGGGCAGACTTCAACACAGGCTGGCAGTAATCCTTTTTTAATCCTATGATAACATAAGGTACATTTATCAGCTGTTTGTTTATCAGGATGCATATATCTTGCACCGTATGGACATGCCTGAATGCAATAACTACAACCGATACAACGATTTTCATCTATGAGGACAATCCCATCTTCTGTCTGGAAAGTAGCTCCTACTGGGCAAACCTGAGCACAAGGAGGATTATTGCAATGATTGCATAGTTTTGGTACGAAAAAACTCCTGAGAATATCTTTTTCTTTGATGGTATTGGACAATTCTCCAGTGCCACCTTCGATACATTTTATGACAACGTCATTATCTTTCTTTATAATATAACGCTCAACCCATGTTCGAAAGAAGAAGGGTTTTTTAGGAACGTTATTTTCACTTTTACACGCCGTAACACATTGTCCACATCCGATACATTTATCTATTTGAATTCCCATTCCGTAAACATGTTTTTCTAAAATATGAACCTTTGATATCGCTTTGGCTATCACGTTATTAAAAATCGTTCCAATTATTCCTCCTGCGGGAATTAGTAGAAGGCACTTCCATAGAAACGTTCTTCGATTCATTCTCTTATCTCCGGCATATGTGGATCATGACATTGCCAACAAAGATATTTTTCATGATGTGTGAAAAGGTCAATCTTTGGAGTATCCTTGACGTCTGAATCTTTACTATGGCATTTTGCACAAAATTCTCTTTCATTTGGTCTTGTAGGTCTTATCAATCTTGGGTTAAATCTCTGTTCCTCAGACGTGATATGGCAGGTTGTACATTCAAGTAGGACGTGTGGAGAAACGGTTATTGTTCTTGCAATCTCCCGATGGCATGCTTCACATTCTCGAGGAAACTCGGGTGGTTCTGGATTGTGAGGGTCATGACAACTGATGCAGGGTTTTAATGGATTGTGGGCGATTGGATTTATTTGAGGAAAACCTGTGGGTCTTGAAAGATTATATGTGTGACATAAGACACAAAATTTTCTCTCACTTGGCGTTGGTAATTCATTTTCAAAAGGATCTTCTGTATGTTCTTTTGCGGGACTGTGACACATTTCACAAGAGAGATTTTCGTGATAGCCATCTTTTTTTATGGAATATTCTTCATCATGGCACTCAGCGCAGATATCAGACCCTGTGTATCGGATTTCTCGTGATTTCTCTCGCTTAATTGCAGATGTTCTATGAAATCCTGTTTCTTTTAGGGATGGTGGAATGACGTGAAGTCTTATAAAAAGAATACCTCCGATAAATATTACAAATACGATTGTAAGTCGTATAATGGGGTCAGGAAACTTTTGTAAAAATTTTTTAATCCAGTTCACCAATCTTTATTTCATATATTCTTGTTAATCAAATTTATTGATACTAATAAAATTAAATAAGTTTTTTTATTTACATATATAAACTTCATCATTAACCAATTATTCTTTCTCCCCATACCGGACGGATTCTAAACCCTTCCTTATTAAGTTCATTTGTTTTGTAAAGGTATTAGGGCTCTCTTTCGATCCGTCTGTAAGTTGTTTTGAATCCAGCTGGTACTCACGGCCGTTTTTCCAGTGAAAATATCGGGAATGAACCTCTGGATTGGAAATTATCAAAATCACGAGCGTTTTGGCCATATCGCCAAGAGGTTGTCGGTCAATGTGGCTATGTTGAAATGTAGCCTTCACTTCGGTTCCCTTCCCCGGCTTTGAAGAGAGGTATAATTCTCCTCCAGCCTTTCTAGCTGCTTGCTTAATGAGTGATAACCCGAGGCCCACTTTCCGGACAGATTTCGTGGTAAAGAATGGGTCAGCGGCTTTTTCTATTGTTGTTTGATCCATACCACGCCCATCGTCTTGAATCTTGATTTCCAAAAGATCCTTCTTAAGGTCTTCATTAATTCTAATCTCAATATTTTTTGCACCTGCTCGGATGCAATTTTCAACAATGTCTAGAATATGCAGTGACAGATCTTCCATTTATTGCCTTGGCTGATTATTGGTAACTGGTTATTGGTTAATGGTGAGTACTGCTCACCAGTTCACCGTTCACCAGTTTACCAGGGCTCGCCGTGGCCCTGGCCGTTCCGGCTACGGAGAGGCCGGCTACGCCGAGGCTTACCACTCACCGCTCACCAGTTCACCAATCACCAATTATGTTTCATAACAGATTCTTCGACCCTGCTCTTCATTTAAAGCCATTTTCAGATCATCAAAGGAAGCAGACTCCATAGAAAGGGATGTGCTTCCATTACCAATGTCGTCTAAACGATGAGCATCGGATGATTGGAGAAATGAAAATTCCTCATATTCCAGGAAAGTCCTCCGTACATTATTCATGCTTATTTTTGAAGAAACTTCCAGGGCATCGAGGTCAAGTCCAGGTGGAATAAATCCTAGTTGACCGATAATACCAAAACCTTCCCTGTCGATGTGGGCAGCGATGGCCAGTCCATTCTGATTGTGGATGGCTTTTACAATATTTTCTATAGAGAGATTTGTTGCTCCGATCAGGAGCTTTTCGTTGAAGTTCAGTATATTCCCCTTGGCATCCACTATGATCTGTTTGCCAAATATTCTTTCATCATTTTTCCCCTCAAGTTGGGAATAGACTAAATCCTGAATTTCAACGGCATCTTCCAAACTATCGAAAAGTCCAATAATGTGGACCTCCTCTTTTGACGTTATTTCTATACCTGGGATTACTGTCATGTTTGTATCTTGAGAGGCTTCAACGACAGCTGATACATTTTCGGTAGAATTATGATCGCAAATAGCGATTAGATCAATTTTTTTTCTAATTGCTTCTTCCACGATTCTACTTGGGTACATCTCAAGTTCCCCGCAAGGGGAGAGGCAGGTATGGATATGTAAATCCGCACGAATAACCCTCATTATTTATCCATAAGATTGAATAATTCCCCAGACAGTTCAAACGCTGGACAGTCAGCAACAAGGATGGGAATCCCTTCTTCATTCGCTTTCTTGATTGTTTCTGTTTCCGGCTGTCGGTTGTTTACCAGAAGTACTCCAGACAATTCTTTTAGGGATGCCACAGCCACGATATTCTGATGTACCTGAAGAGTTAACCATAAATTTCCAATTTTAGCATTAGCCATTACATCACTGAGAAGGTCACTGACATATACGCCTGTAACTTCCTGAGTGAGAGCTTTATCATCAGTTTTCAATTCAAGATTTAGGGTTTTAAAAACTTTATTTAGCTTCATCTGTTTCTTCTCCATTTAAATTTACAATAAATTCCAGATGTGTTCCTTTTCGGACAGTGGACTCCAGATTCATTTCGTCAGCACATTTTTGGATATTATTTAGCCCCATACCTGCACCAAATCCAAGGTCTCGAATCCAATCATCAGCTGTTGAGAACCCGGGTACCAACGCTTTGTTAATATCTTCAATACCGGGACCTGAATCAACTACTTCGACGACGATAGATTCAGGAGTCACACGAGCGATGAGACTACCACTATCTGCAAAAACAACCAAGTTCATTTCTGCTTCATAGGCGGCGATGGCTACTCGACGAATAATCTGCTGTGGGATTCCCATTGTTTTTAATGACTTTTTCAGATTGCTGGATGCTTCACCTGCTCGATTAAAATCTTTTCCGATAATATCGTACTGAAGTGTGAGTCTTGCTTTATCAGAGATAATACTTTTGAAAAAATTACCGGTCTGGAATCTCTGCATTTCCTCTGTGTGATAATCAATTTCTAATTTTTTAAGCAATCCCTGAATAATATTCCCCTTTGTAATGATCCCAACTAATTTCCGGGATTTTCGATCTAAAACTGGAAAGCGTCCAAATCCCCAGCGGTCAAATTCCTTTACAGCGTGAACAAGACGGTCGGTGTTGTACAATATTTTTATGTTTCTATTCATTTGGTCCTTCACAAGGCAATTCATATTTCCATCAGACAGGGTCTTGATAAAATCTTCAATGCTCACTAATCCTACTACACGGCCTTTTTCAACAACGGGAACACCAGAAATCCGTTTGTCACGGAGCAGACTGCGAAGGTCACTCATGGGGGTGTCTGGCTCAACGGTTATGATGTCTTTCACCATAACCTGTTCCACTTTCATTTCACAGATTAATTCTTGTACCCTGGTGATCTCTTTTTGTTGAGTCATTAAACTAGT
>CAZVFT010000110.1:0-5849 GCA_964626495.1 uncultured bacterium | reverse complement strand
CTAGAATAAAACTCAAACGACTTTATCCGACTCTACAGAGTTGACATGACACTAGAAACTTTAAACTATAAATCCGTAACTAGAAAACTATAAACAAAAAAGCAGAAAAAAGAATTAATAAAATCTCATATTACAGGAGTTTCATCCTTCAAGTTTCTCATTTCCTATTTAATTATTTTACTTGTTTTTCTTCGAGATAGAAACAAAGATGGACACCAGTTGGTCTGCTTCATCCAGGAGTGACTTAAGTTTATCAAGTGGAAAAGTACCAGATTCGTAAAGCATTTCCAGCCAGAACTGAGACCTGCCCTGTGAAATTATGGTAAAGGTGATTTCCTTACACTTGAGAAATTACTGTGAAATGGTTTTAGATTTCACGTGACAGGTAAGAGTTGAACAACAGTGGTTTATTTGCATTGCAAAAACCACGTCGCAAGCCTTTTCCTAAGAAACATTTTACCATAATGAGTCTTTAAGTACTTCTCCCTTCTGATTGCGTCATCTCGATTGAGACATGCTTCAAAGTAAACTAACTCAAGAGGCCTTCTATGCTTCGTTGAGTCTACTCGTCCTTTCTGATGTTGTTCGAGTCTAGACCTAATGTTCCTAGTGAATCCGGAATACATCTTGCCATCTTTCTTACTAAGAAGCACATAAGTGTAGAACATCTTATTCAAAACCATGACTTGTAGTTATTTCACAGGGTGAATCAGCTTCCTCAATAACGATGCCAATCTTCGCCAAAAATTCCTTCTTTGAACGTCCACGGAATGCAGCCCTCGTGTTAGATGCAACAGAAGTACCTGATCTGAGCAATTGCCTACCTATTTCATAGGCTACCATATTCTTAGGTAGGGACCGGACAAGTTTTATTACCCTCAGTGCAAACTTTTTTGTCCGAAGCTTGAGATCCTCCTGCTCTTTCACACTATCCCCTGTATATTCATATTTCATTTTTTCCGCTTTCAAGGATTACTACAGACCAATTTTCATGATTCTTGTCTCAAAGGTTTCAAGTTTCAGATTTCATATTTCAATTTTCTACGCTCGTCCTTTAACGTGGGTAATATCTGCATCAAAATCTTCAGGAGGAGGAAAGTAGTCTTGAGGTTCGTATTCAGGAATTAACAACTTCAATTTCCGTTTAATGGCATCTGGATCGAACGAATTGGCAATAGTAACCAGTGACTCGATCTCCTTTTTCAAACTACTCCAGGACTGCTTGATGATAGTATCACGAAGAACCAAGATCTTGTCATGTTCAGTATTATTGACCCTTTCCTTTCTTGTAATCAGTTCTTCATACAGCTTTTCGCCTGGCCGCAATCCTGTATAAACGATAGGAATATCTGCTTCTGGTTCAAATCCCGACAGACGAATCAGATCATACGCCATATCTTTAATTTTAATGGGTTTTCCCATGTCCAGAACGAATATCTCGCTACCGCTCCCCATAGCGCCCGCCTGAAGAATTAGCTGTGCTGCTTCTGGAATGGACATAAAATATCGAGTCATCTCAGGATGAGTGATCGTGATGGGACCTCCGTTTTGAATCTGATTCTTAAAAATTGGGATGACGCTTCCGGAGCTGCCAATAACATTTCCGAAGCGGACAGCAATAAATGCCAGACCATCCCCGCCATCAATGGATTGGACAATACGCTCAGACAACCGCTTCGTCACTCCCATGACGTTTACTGGATGAACAGCTTTATCGGTGGAAACTAGAACAAACCTCTCCACACGAAATTTCCTGGAAAGTTCGACCAGGTTCAGTGTCCCCTGCACATTTGTTAATACCGCAGACCAGGGGTGCAATTCCTGGATGGGAACGTGTTTATAAGCAGCTGCGTGTAAAACCACTTGCGGTCTGTACTCCTTGAACATTTTAGATAGACACGCTTCATTTCGAATATTTCCCAGTATAGATTTTATTGTTGTGGATTTTTTGAGATTTTCGCATTCCTGCTCAATGGTGAACAGGTTATTCTCGCTGTTATCCAGAAGGATCATAAGTCCCGGATTGAAGCTAAGGCATTGTCTGACGAGCTCAGAACCGATGGAACCGCCAGCTCCTGTTACCAGTATCCGTTTCCCTTTCAGAAATTTATCCATGGTACTCATGTCGAGTTTAACTTCCTCACGACCCAGTAAATCCATGAGAGAAACATCCCGGATAGTATTTATAGAGACATCATTATTCATAAGCTCTGCAAAACTCGGAACCGTTCGATACCGCTTCCCGGTAGACTTGCACAATTCTACAATCCGACGCATTTCCAAACTGGTAGCAGAGGGAGCTGTAATTAACAATTCATTATATGGAACATTAATTCTGCTAATATTTTCCAGACTCCCCAGAATCGGAATTCCATGGATGCTAGTATGATGTTTCAAAGGATCATCATCAACAAAACCAACAATTTGAAATTCCGTTTTTGGATTCTCTAAAATCTCACGAGCTATTTTTTCCCCTGTATTGCCGGCTCCTATTAATATAATTTTTATCTTATCAGCTGTTTGATTGAAGAAAGAAGATCGGATTATATGAGAATAATATATTCGTATAGACATTCTGCTAATGCTGATAAATCCAGTCGTCAGAAAATAATCCAGCAGAAAGATGGAACGAGGAAATCCCTGAAAACCAACAATAATTCCAAAACCGGCAACAATAATTAATGATGATACAGAGGTTGCTTTTATAACATTAAATAAATCCCACAAACTGGTATAGCGGAACATCCCCCGGTAAAGTCCAAACAGGTAAAGCAGGGAGATTTTTGTCAGAATCATGACAATCAGCATAGAAGCAGTTGACTGCAAATACTCGGAGGGGATCGTAAAATCAAATCGCAGCAGAAATGCTCCGTAGAAACTAATTATGAGAAGAATCACGTCTGTTCCAGACACGAACCAGGTACGATTTCTTCTTGATATTGATTTAAGCATAATTCTCACCTTCCTCATTTCTGAATATTGTAATCTATGAACTTATTTGATAATAAAAAAATAATAAAAAAATGGATGGATGTATGAATGGATGGATGGATGTATGGATGCATGGTTGCCTGCCCTGTAGGAAGCGAAGCGACTGTACGGGGTACGAATGAATGGGGATTACTTTTTTGATTTTTCATATAGAGAAACAATATCAGCCACTAATTAACACCAATCTACACATATTAATGGAAAAAGATATTCTATTTTACTATTCTCTCGTATTGTAGCGACTCTTTACCAAAATTAATGATGATCGCTAATCTTAAACCTGTCGCTTTAAGGTAATTAAGCGCTTGTGCCCTATAAACATTTGTAATTTTATCAACTGACTTAAGTTCTAAAATGATTTTATCTTCTACTAGAATATCAGCAAAATATTCACCTACAACTATTCTATCAAAATATACCTTTATTGGCTTTTGTTGTTCTGCATTGATATCTTTTTTATGAATTAATAACATCATACTATTTTCGTATACTTTTTCTAGAAATCCATACCCAAGCTGGCGATGTACTTCCATAGCAATACCAACAATATTGTATGACAAATCTTTATACAAAATCTTATTGTTCTTCGTATGCATTCGTGTCAATTAGTGTAATTCGTGGCTAATCCCGATAGTCATGCAGTTTCTTATAATATCTATCACTCTATCCTGATCTTCTGGGCTTAAATTTGATCCTGAAGGAAGGCAGAGTCCATTTTCAAATAGCCTTTTCGATACATCCTCACCTCCAACAGTAACATATTCACAATCTTTATAGAGTGGCTGCAGATGCATAGGTTTCCAGACAGGACGGACTTCAATATTTTCCTTTTCCAGTGCTTCTATGATTTGTGTACGATTTACACCTGTCTTTTGAGGATCTACCGTGAGGGTGGTTAACCAACGGTTTGATTTGCTATTTGGTGCTTCCGGCATGAATTCAATACCATCAATTTCAGAGAGAGCATCAAAATATCTTTGAAATATTTTTCTCCGTGCCTTTACCCTTTCATCCAGCACTCGGAGCTGCCCCCTCCCCACCGCTGCCAGGAGATTGCTCATTCGGTAGTTATAACCCAGCTCCTTATGCTCGTAGTGGATTTCAGGTTCACGAGCTTGATTGGATAGAAAATGTGCTTTGTTCACCAAAGCATCATCATCACTCACCAGCATCCCCCCACCAGATGTGGTGATAATCTTGTTCCCGTTGAAAGACAAAACTCCCAATCTACCGAACGTGCCACATTTTTTACCACCGCCCCGTGGAATAGCATCAATATTAGCGTTATTTTTATTATCACTAAAATTCATTCCACAGGGTAAATATTCTGCTCCTAAAGCCTCCGCAGCATCTTCAATTACAATTACGTTGTGTTTATTACACAATTCCATAATCGAATCATAGTCACAGCTCTGTCCATAAAGATCTACGGAGATCAGAGCTTTTGGATGGTATTTCTTTAGAGCAATCTCTAATGCTTCCGGGTTCAGAGTCCATGTATCAGGATTTACATCCAAAAACAGAGGAATTGCTCTTTCATACAAAATCACATTGGCACTGGCAGAAAAAGTGAGACTGGGACATAACACTGTATCTCCTTCCTTAACCTCAGCTAACATTAAAGCTAAATGTAGTGCCGCAGTACCTGTGGATAAAGCGACTGCATACTCAATTCCGAGATATTCTGCCATTTCCCGCTCAAACGCGTCCACGTGAGGACCCAGGGGAGCAATCCAATTGGAATCGAAAGCATCCTGGACAAATTTCTGTTCTTTGCCACATAGATGAGGGGAGGAAAGGTAGATTCGCTTATTCAATACTAATAGTTCATTCTGAAAATTGTCTTAAAAATGATTTTGATGTCTTCCCACAAACTCCAATTGTCCATATACTCTAAATTAATCTTTACTTTGTCGGGGAAAATCACTTCGTCATTGTATTTTTTTGGATTATCCACCCCAGCAAGGAGTTTTTCCTCATTTGAATATTTTAACGTCGCAGGACCCGTAATCCCAGGACGCATTTCCAGAACTCGTCGGGATTCTCCCTCAAGTTTATCCGCATATCCCGGTACATCCGGACGGGGACCCACAAAACTCATATCCCCTTTCAATACATTCCATAGTGTTGGGATTTCGTCCAGTTTCCAGCGTCGGAGGAATTTACCGATGGAAGTGATTCTGGGGTCTTCAGCAATAGTCACCGGACCTGTTCCTTTGTTCTCAGCACCGTGTACCATCGTTCGAAACTTGACCAATCTGATCCTCTTTTCATCCCTGCCAACCCGCTCCTGACAGAAAAAAACATGACCTGAAGAGGTCATTTTTATTATTAACGACAAGATTATTAATACGGGAGAAAGTATTAACAGTCCAAGACAGGCAACGGTAAAATCAAAGAGTCGCTTCAAATGATAAAAGAACTAATCTGGTATTAGCCACGAAGAACACGAAGAAACACAAAGTATTGATATAATGAAGGATAAAGAAATCGACATAGAAGATATTTGTTGGGAACTAAATTTACGCAGATTTGGGTTTTTCCTTCGTGCCGATGAATTAATGAGGAGAAACAAATCAGTTATCTCAATAGTCTTTAAGAAATGTATCAATATGACTTCGTATTATATTTCTGACTTCCCTGAATTTGGGTAGAAAATGAGAATCTTCCACCCATCCTGGAAACGGATCTGGGATATCCCAATGAAGCTGCTCTACCTTTCCCGGAAATGCGGGACATAATTCCTGAGCCGAATTGCATAATGTAATAACAATATCAATTTCTTTATCCAGAAAATCATCCACGTGGTCTGAAGTGTGATTGGAAATATCAATCCTCCACTCGTCCATAACCTTGAT
>CAZVFT010000109.1:0-6124 GCA_964626495.1 uncultured bacterium | reverse complement strand
CTGAAGGTGTAGATTTATTTATGAGTCGTAACCGCAGGTGTAGATTTATTTATGAATCGTAACTGAAGGTGTAGATTTATTTATGAATCGTAGCTGAAGGTGTAGATTTATTTATGAGTCGTAACCGCAGGTGTAGATTTATTTATGAGTCGTATGTAGACTTGTCCATCGTAGATGGATGTTAATGTTGAAGTGAGGGAAATATATTAAATTTCCCTGTATGTCCCGAATGATATGATCAGTGAAATCGAGGGACACAGTTAAGACAGCTCCAATAATCAATCACAGGAATAAAGAAGGGATAATAAAATGAAGAGAATATTTTCGATTCAAACTCTTACACTTTTGGTACTATTTTCATTGATGTCCATCCTATCAGCTCAGGGTACTTTTACACCTGGCTATACGAAGGTATATTCAGACAGCTGGGGAGGTGCTGGTTTTAGTTTAGAGAGTCAGGCTTCCACAGGTGTAGAGATAAACCATTCCATAAGAGAGTTTTCTCTGGAGGATATAGAGATAGATGGAGAGCCAATGCAGGTTTTGCATCTACCGGGAAATTTTTTACCTGGTGAGGAAGGTGCTCCTGACCTGCCTGGTTCAGGGCGTTATATTGCGCTTCCGCAGGGAGCCACAGCATCTTTACGGATAATGGATTCTCGAACGGAGATTTTCCACGATATTGATATAGCCCCTGCATTTCGTATTCCTCTTGAGACTGAAGTAGGTCCCCTGGAGTACAGGAAAAATATGGATATCTATTCAACGGATGCTTATTATCCTTCCAGTCCTGTCATACTTTCAGAGCCGACTCAGATTCGTGGGGTTGATGTAGTCATAGTTGGTATTAAGCCTTTTCAATATAATCCTGTGACCCGGGAGTTGATAGTATATCGAGATTTACGTGTAGAAGTTAATTTTGATGGAGGGAATGGACATTTTGGGGAAGACAGGCTGAGAAGTCGCTGGTGGGATCCCGTACTTCGAGATGTTCTGATTAATTATGCTTCTCTACCGGAGATAGAACACAGGTACAAGTCTTCTCATACGGATGTAGTTGAAGATGTTGAATATTTAATTATTGTTCCGGATGATCCGGATTTCATAGCGTGGGCAGATTCAATCAAGGTATTTCGTACTTTGCAGGGTATTCGCACAGGTGTTGTAACGACGACGGAGTTGGGGGGTAATACAACGACAGCGATTGAGACTTACATTGATAATGCCTATGCGAGTTGGGATCCAGCCCCTGTAGCGGTTTTATTACTTGCTGATTATGGAACGTCTGGAAGCACTATTATTTCTCCTGTGTGGGATAATTATTGTATTTCAGATAATATTTATGCGGATTACAATAATAATCAGCTTCCTGATATGTCTTTTGCACGAATAACAGCTCAGGACGCCAGTGATTTATCTACTATGATTGGGAAGTTTTTGGATTATGAGCGTCAGCCTCCCACTAATCCCAACTATTATCAGCATCCTGTAGCAGCCGGGGGTTGGCAATCGGATCGTTGGTTTATCCTTTGCAGTGATATAATTTGGGGATTTTGGAACAATGAGTTGAACAAACAGCCGGTACGTGAGTATTCTGGTTATAGTGGTGCACCTCCTTACTGGTCAACGAATTCCAACACCAGTCTTATAGTCAATTATTTTGGTCCCAATGGTCTTGGATATATTCCAGCTACCCCCTCACATCTTACAGACTGGGGAGCTAATGCGACCAGGATAAATGCGGATATAAACAGTGGTGCTTTTATGATGCAGCACCGTGATCATGGCAGTGAGACGGGTTGGGGAGATCCCAGTTATCATATTAGTGATCTTTCAGGATTGGACAATGATGATCTTGTTTTTGTTTTTTCGGTAAATTGTTTAACCGGGAAATTCAATTGGTACAGCGAATGTTTTGCGGAGGCATTTCATCGTCATGATAAGGGTGCTCTTGGTATAGTGGCTGCGTCTGAGATTTCATATTCATTTGTAAATGACACGTATGTTTGGGGAATGTATGATAATATGTGGCCTGATTTTGATCCTGGTTATGGCGGGAATATATTTGACACAAATTATATTCTTCCAAGTTTTGCCAGTGCTTCTGGTAAATATTACCTTCAGGTATCGAGCTGGCCCTCTAATCCTTATTCAAAAAACACCGTTTATTATCTATTTCATCATCATGGTGATGCATTTACTACTGTTTACACGGAGTTTCCTCAGAATTTAACGGTAACACACGATCCTGTTTTAGTAAGTGGTGTCAGCTCATTTACTGTGACTGCTGATATTGGTTCTTTTATATCGTTAACAGTAGATGGAGAGATTATTGGTGTGGGAGATGGCTATAGCGTTTATCCAACGGTTATCCCTATTTCTCCTCAGTTACCGGGTAATACGATGGAAATCACAGTTACAAAGCAGAATTATTACCGCTACAGCTTGTCAGTACCGATAATAAATCCAGATGAAGATGTTTCTATTATGATGACTCCTTTGAATTCTCCCACGAATCCTTCCACTGTGATTCCTGCAGGAGGAGGCAGTTTCAACTTTGATGTGAGCATGGTAAATAATTGTGACATTGATCTTTCTTTTAATGCTGCCATTATGGTAGAGCTTCCCAATGGAGATCCATATGGTCCGGTGTTAGGTCCTATCACTGTTAATATGGTAGCATACAGCACAATAGATATGACGTTAAGTCAGTCGGTTCCAGGTTCAGCACCTTCCGGGGATTATACATACACTGGATATCTGTTTTACGCTCCCACAGATATAATTGATAGTGATGGATTTGGTTTCACGAAGCTTGGCACTATTCAGGGAGCGGGAACAGGCGAAGAGTGGAGAGGTTATTATGCTGATACTGGAGTTGAAGTGGGAGAGAAGGATTTGTGGACTGTTGATGGGATTTATCGTGAGGACGGTACTTCCATTTATGGGTCACTGAGTGTTGACGAAAATCTTATACCAGACAAATTCGCTCTGTACCACAACTATCCAAATCCATTCAACCCTGTTACCACAATCCGCTACGATCTTCCTGAACAATCTTATGTAACCATTGTGATTTACGATTTGATGGGAAGAGAAGTAAAACGACTGGTGAGGCCTCGGCGTGCCTACAGCGAGCCTGGTAGAGTAGTGAGTGGTTATCATAAGGCAGTTTGGGATGGTACCGACAGTTTCGGGAAACCTGTGAGTGCTGGGATTTACTTATATCAAATTAGAGCCACAGACCCTTCGACCTTTCGACAAGCTCAAGACAGCGCAGGCTCAGGACATAGCTTTATCCAAACTAGAAAGATGGTATTAATCAAATAGACGTATATGTTTTTCTGAAAATAGAAAGAGAGTAGCGATTTCGGTTGTTACTCCTTTTTATTTTCAATTTCTCCTTTTCGTTTCAGTAGGTTGAATCCGTCAAATGGAGTAAAGGGGTTTGTATTCAAAAAAAATATATTCTAAATTGATGTTTGACATTACAAATTGATTATCGCAAGAACATAAAAAGTTAGGAGAAAGTTATGCACCGAATAAAAGTCACTCTACTATCATTTTTATCACTGTTTACAATTCTGTTTGCTGTGGAAGTTACACAAGATATCGCACAGCAAACTGCGGAAAATATTTATTTTGAATTGACTGAGCTAAATCGTACAGATTTTTATGTAACTGATTGCATCTCAGAAAAAGAGGATATGGAAGTACTAATTTTCATTTTCAATTTTTATCCATCTGGATTTGTAATGGTTGCAGCTGAAGACCAGGTTTTTCCAGTGCTTGGTTACAGTTTTGAACAAATTTATTCCCAGGAAAATCATCCTATTCAATTCGACGCTATGATGAACAGTTTCAAAGAACAAATAATCTATGCTCGGGGAAATAACTTGTCTGCAACTAAGGAAATTGAAAATCGGTGGCAAAGGTTGAGTAAGGCACCTGAAGATTTCGAAAAATTGAGAAATATTCGAAATGTTTCCCCTTTAATTTCTACAAACTGGGATCAAGATTATCCCTGGAACCAATATTGCCCCTATGATCCAGCGGGTCCGGGAAACCATGCTTATGCTGGTTGTGTCGCTGTGTCTATGGCACAGGTGATGAAGTATTGGAGCCATCCAGATCAAGGGACAGGTTCTCATAGTTATTACCACTCGAATTATGGATGGATTTCTGCTGATTTTGGTGCTACTACATATGATTGGAGTAATATGCCAAATAATTATGCAACAGATGCTACTAAAACGTTACTGTTTCATTGTGGTGTTGCTGTTGAAATGGATTATGGTCCCTATGGTTCTGGAGCTTGGGTTGGTCAATATTATCCTAGTGCTTTGAGTTCTTTAGAAACCTATTTTGGTTATGATTTAAGTGCAAATTTTAAGTTGAAAAGTTCTTATTCTACATCTGTCTGGGAGAGTATGTTAAGGACGGAATTGGATAATGGACGGCCACTAATTTACAGAGGTTATGATTCGGGTGGATCTTCAGGTCATGCATTCAATATCGATGGATACCAGGGGACAAACTATTTCCATCTTAACTGGGGTTGGTCGGGATATTACAACGGATATTACTACATAAGTAATCTGAATCCTGGTGGTTATAATTTTTCCTATAATCAGGGTGGTGTTTTTAATCTATTTCCAATTATTGAGGATGTTTCTCTTACGATGACACCTCTGAATCCACCCATCCAAATACCACAGAATGGTGGTAGTTTTGATTTTAATGTGACGTTGACCAACAATTTAGACAGTGGTGTTTCTTTTTTTGGAGAAATTATGGTAGAGCTTCCTAATGGAAATTCGTATGGTCCAGTATTAGGTCCTGTCAGCGTTAATCTGTTACCAAATTCTACCATTAGTATGATGTTGTCTCAAGATGTTCCAGCCTCAGCTCCTACAGGAGTATATACTTACATAGGTAGCCTTGGTTACTCTCCTTCAAATATAATTGATACTGATAGTTTCACTTTCACAAAACTTGGGTATCGTCAGGGATCTGGATTAGATTGGGGATGGCTGGGACATTATACTGACATTGGTATTGAAGTAGCCGAAAATGATTTGTGGACAGTTGATGGCATATTTTCAAAAGATGGTTCTATTATTTATAGATCGGGAGAATCAATGGCTACAGATGAGAGTTCAATACCGGAGAGTTTTGCTCTGTACCAGAATTACCCGAATCCATTCAATCCCGTTACCACAATCCGCTACGAATTACCTGAAAAATCTTATGTAACCATTGTGATCTATGATATTATGGGCAGGGAGGTAAAAGAACTGGTTAGGCCTCGGCGTGCCTACGGCGAGCCTGGTGAACTGGTGAGTGGTTATCATAAGGCAGTTTGGGATGGTACTGACAGTTTCGGTAAGCCTATGGGTGCTGGGGTGTATCTGTATCAGATACGAGCTAAAGGTTTCACACAAACACGTAAAATGTTACTCTTGAAGTAAAAGAACTTCGACAATAGTTTAAAAGGGCAGCGATTTTGGTCGTTACCCTTTTTAATTTCAAATCATATATCCCTCGATGAATAATAATCTGAAAGCGAATGTATCATTTGTATATATTTCCAATCTTTCTGAATAAGAACTTATCTGTAGTACACTCAGTAATCACAGGTTATTTAATACTCCAGATCTGGATCAAATATACCATAACAGTATGTTCATATAAGACTGATTTTTTAGTTTAATTACATTAAATTCTCTCCACGATTTTTCACTATTTAAACCAGTAAGGAGGAAATAATGGTAAAGGGAAGAAGTTTTTTTGATAAAACGTTTAAGAAGAAAGCACAACAGGACTACACAATGGTTAAATATGTGAAGTCCGTCGTATCAGAAAAAACAGGTCAAATTAGATTTCAGGAATCTATGTTACGTTTACCTAAAGGAATGACTGTGGATTCATTTTTAAAACAGCGGGAAGAAGCGATGATAGGCACCTCTTCAGGAGAATCCGAATCAGAAAAAAAACCCACAAAAGGGTAGATTAATAATAAAAAGTATTTTTTGAAGAATATGGAGAGGTGTCCGAGAGGCTTAAGGAGCCCCGACACCCAAGCGGAGCGACCCAAGCGTAAGGGGCAGATTCAATCTCGGCG
>CAZVFT010000108.1:0-6599 GCA_964626495.1 uncultured bacterium | reverse complement strand
TAGAATAGATAAAGTGCAGGAAATGTGTCTTTATTTTCAAATTATTTCCTTTCATAGAAAGTTTTTGGGATGATATTTGGGAAATTAAAAAATTTACCCTTATTCCTCAATTTCTCGAATTATGAATAGAATAACAAATCAGAAACTCTAACTATGAAGGGTTAAACAAGACTGAATCAGCTGAAAAAATTAAGCCTAATGAATTTGTCAGGTAAATCACATAAGTCATTTCTTAAACCTTTGTATTTAGCAGCTTATAAACAGGGAATTTTTAATCAAAGAATCCAGAAGGGTAAAGAACTGTTAAAAAATTGTTCCCTCTGCCCCCGCAGCTGTGAGATTGATCGGCACCAAGAACCCGGAACAGTATGCAAAACAGGTCGTTTCGCACGAGTCAGTAGCTGTTTCCCTCATCTTGGTGAAGAATCCTACTTAACAGGTTTTCGTGGATCGGGAACCATCTTTTTTGGTAGTTGCAACCTTCGGTGTGTTTTTTGTCAAAATTGGGATATCAGTCACACAAATGCAGGCAAGGAGGTTAGTCCTGAAGAATTAGCCTCCAAGATGATCCACCTCCAGGATATCGGTTGCCATAACATCAATTTTGTTACCCCCTCACACGTTGTCGTTCAAATTCTAGAAGCATTACCAATAGCAATTGAAATGGGATTACGTGTTCCACTTGTATACAACACCAGCATCTACGACAGCGACACCAGTCTTGCTTTGCTGGATGGTATTGTGGATATCTATATGCCCGATTTTAAGTTCTGGAGTAAGACATCCGCAAAGCGTTATTCAGATGCACCTGATTATCCAGAAATAGCCAGACGTAATTTGAAATTAATGCATCAACAGGTAGGAGACTTGATGTTAGATGAATACGGAATCGCAAAGCGCGGGTTACTTGTCCGACACCTTGTTATGCCCGAACACACAGATGACACCCGGCAGATTCTTTCTTTCATCGCCAGGGAAATCTCATCAAACACGATGGTCAATGTTATGTTCCAATATCGACCCGAGGGAAAAGTCAGCAGGAGGACATATCCGGAATTAAATCGCTTCCTTACAAGAAGCGAACGTATTCGTGCAATAGAGCTGTCAAAAGAAGCAGGACTGACACGATTTGCCTGAAAATGGATATTTCAAATATGATAACAGTTCATTTAAGATTTTACGAAGAACTAAACGATTTTCTTCCTCCAAAACTTCGCAAAGTCCGATTCGAAAAAAAGCTTAAGTTCTCCACAACAGTTAAAGATATTATCGAATCCTGTGGAGTTCCCCATACGGAAGTGAAACTGATACTAATAAATGGAAAATCTACCGATTTTAATTACCATATAAACGATAAGGATGATATCAGTCTTTACCCCATTTTTGAATCTATAGATATTTCGGGTTTGACCAAGCTAGAGTCTTCTCTTCCTGAAGAAGTAAAATTTATTGCAGGTAGGAATGTAGGTAAATTAGTGCGGAATTTGCGCCTGCTGGGATTTGATGTGGTACACGACCAATATGCTAAAAACAGCGAGATATTAAGAAAGATGAAGGAGGATAACAGAATACTTCTGACTAGAGACCGAAATATCCTTATGTGTAATGAGGTTCAATATGGCTGTTACATCTATTCCAATGAACCATTTAAACAGACAGTGGAAGTGGTACAACGTTTTAAGTTAGTGGATGCAATAAACGCCATTACGCGCTGTTCACTCTGTAATTCTCTTCTGGAACCCGTACAAAAGAAAGAGATACTGCACAGACTGAAACCGCTTACCAAAAAATATTTTGAGGAATTTGTCCGCTGTACAAGATGCGATAAGATTTATTGGCACGGTTCCCATCATATAAAGCTCCGTCAATTTATTAAGAGAGTTGAAGAGGAGGTTAAAACGAATAGATAAATAGAGAGACTAAGAGAGAATCAGTATCTCCCCACTTCCCATTCCTCCTCCCACGCACCGACTGGTAATGCCAATCTTCTTGTCTCGCTTTCGTAACTGGTGAATCATATCGGTAATCTGTCTAGCACCTGTACACCCAACTGGATGTCCCAGAGAAATGCCACTCCCCCACTGATTCGTTTTCTCCTTTGGAAGATTCTCCAGAAAATGAAAAGCCGCTCCGAGAACCGCTGCAAAGGCTTCGTTGATTTCAAAATAGTCGATATCCGAAAGACTCAATCCCCCCCTTTCTAAGAGTGGTGGAATAACCTTAAATGCACCTTCTCCCATAAACTCCCTGGGAACTCCGATATTATGAAAAGAATAGAGATAACCAAGGGGTTTGATCTTTAACTCCTTAGCTTTTCTTTGAGACATGAGACAAACTGCTGCCGCACCATCGTTAATTGTGCTGGAATTCAAGGATGTGATGGTTCCTCCATCGGGCTTGAAATAAGGTGTCTGCTTTGCAAGCTCCTCAATGGTGATTTCCCTCGGACCCTCATCCTTCTTAATGACTCGTTTCCCCTTTTTCCGATCTTCAAGTTCAATAGGAATAACATAATCGTCAAAGTATCCCTTATCCCAGGTTTTGCGTACATTCCAATGACTCCGATAGGCAATCTCATCCTGCTCTTCTCTGGTGACATCGTATTTCTCCACCAATCTTTCCGTCAATACTCCCATGAGTTCGCCTTTCTCTCCCACAAATGCATCTGTCAGTGCACTCATAATCCCATCATTAATTTTGAAATCTCCATACAATTGCCCTTTCAATCTCCCTTGATATAACTGTCTGGGTACATTACTCATACTTTCCACACCACCTCCAATTCCAATCTCGATTTCTCCCAACAGAATCCTCCGCGCAATGTCGTGAATTGCTGATGCCCCTGAAGCGCAATTTTCATGAAAGGTGGTTCCGGGTGTTGAGGATGGAATTCCTGAAAACTCAGAAATAATTTTTGCAAGATTGTGAAATCTTGGATCCTGCATCACCCAGCCAAAAGAGACATATTCCACCAGAGCAGGATCAAGTCCCGTTCTTTTCAATAGATGAGAGATCACGTGTACTCCCAAATCCTTCACCGATAGAGTCTTTAGTTCTCCCCCAATGGATCCAATGGGTGAACGAACCGCATCAATGATGGCGACTTTTCCTTTAACATTAACTTTTATCATGAGTGAACCCTTTCATATGTGAAAATTCATTCAGCAAGTTGTCAGTGAAGATACTAAGGAATTTACTCTTCAGTCATCAACTTTATAAAAAACTATACAAGTTAATGTAAATGATTTTTTAATATTCCTTTTGTGTTTAGAATTGAAGTGTTATTTTCCAGAAAAATGAGGTGACAATTATGAAAAGATTTCTTCATCCTCCTCTCAATTACAGATTAAAATTTTTTCTTCTCTATCTTATGTTTCTTTTCCCGGTTCTGTTATTGCCAGAAACCCTCAAAGTGGTTACCATCAATGTTTGGTCTGGACTTGATTATATCGGCAACCTGAAAATGGGTGAATATGAAGATAACAGGACACGAGCTCGCCGGTATGACCTTCTTGTGAGGGAGCTAAAAGAGATCGATGCCGATGTGATTGCCTTGAACGAAGCAAACAAACTCCCTCGCTATGCCAGTCGGATTGCCAGAGATCTCGACTATGACAAAGTCTATCACGTAGGCGTTGGAGGAGTGCGCATTGGAACGTTTGGTCTCCCAATCAATCTCAGGGAAGGGGACGTGATTCTTGCTAAAAAGAAACACAATATGAAACCTGAAGAACGGCAGCAGCTTTCAGGAGGTTATGTGGGAAATCTAATAACCTTCCATTTCGCCGATGCCACACAAGTCGTAGCAGCCAAAATTGTTGTGGAGAATCAGGATATCTATCTTTTTAATACGCACTGGCATGCATCCCCCTTTCCTCACAAAGAGTACCTTGTTAATGAGATTGACGATTACCTGACTGGCGAGATCAATGCCAAGAAATGTATCCAGACATTATCAGAATCTATTGGTGGACATGAATGGAGAATGAACGAGGCTAGAAAGACTCTCGAATTTATTGATAATATTGCTGGAGATAATCCCGCTATCCTGATGGGGGATTTTAATGCACTATCAAACTCCAAAGAAATCTCCCTTCTGACAGATGCTGGGTTTGTGGACACATATTCCTCAGTAAATTCAAAGGTTGGTTACACCTGGGATGAATTGTTAAATACAAACATTCAAACACACTATCTAAAAGGTTTTGTGGATGAGACCAAATGTCGACGGGATAGGATCGACTATATCTTTGTTCGTGGAGACAATTTAAAGGTTCTCAAGTCAGAGGTTGTCTTTAACAAGCCTAACAACGGTATTCATCCTTCTGATCACTTTGGTGTACTAACGGAAATTGAAGTTATACCGCATTCGAAAAAGTAAATACACTTCTACTATTGATTTTAAACCTATTCACACGTATACTAAAAGTATGAATATCATCACAAAGCTTGGACTTTTTCTCATCCTTTTTGCACTCATGGTTTTTGGATCAAAATTCTTATTAAGCAAAAAGACACGGAAGCAACTGAAAGATATGGAACCTGTTTCTCCTCAGTTTCAAATATTCAATCGCGTCCTTGCCAGATTGATTATTATCTTGGTACTGGCAATGATTATGTTTTTTATTATGACGAGATAAAAATGATTCATTATATCATCGATGGCCACAACTTTATCCATCACATTCCACGATACAGCACACTTCTGGATCATGATTATGTTTCCTGTCTGAAATCATTGTATCGTGATCTACTCAACTACAGCGATATCCGACAGGTAAAAATTGTTCTCGTCTTTGATGGTAATGCCCCCTGGGATCCCCTGGAACATTCCAACAATTTGATTCTTAAATTCAGCGGACCTGACCGAAATGCTGACCAGGATATTATTGTTCAGGCTGAAAAATGGAAAGGCCGTCATACAGTGGTTGTTACAGGAGACCGACATATTATTCGCTCTGTGATAACATTTGGATGTCAAACCCTGCCGCCAAAAAAGTTTTTCCGCATAATTGATGAAAAAATTCAACCGCGTAAACTCAAGCGAACATTATCAAATGAAAAACCTGAGAGGTTAAGCAGGACTGAAATTGATTGGTGGAAAAAAGAAATGAAAAAAGCCCGGAACATAAAAACAGAAAAAGATGAATAAGCACTTCAATGCTTGAGTATCTACTTTTGTATTTGTAATTTGATTATAGTTAAATGAATTGCCAATGGAACCTGAAGAACACATAATACAGCCGGAAGAAACAAAAATAGAACGGGATACGGTTTCTCTCTCTATGAACTATGAAGTTCAGAACCTTCTCACGAAACTAATCTCCTGGGGGAAATTTGTTGGGGTGATGAACATTATCCAAGGATCGCTATACGCCTTGACCATTTTTTTACTTCTATTACCCACGGCAGCTATCGGTGTCATCTACATCATTATGGGAATAAAACTTGTGTCAACTGCAAATCAATTCCAGGTTGTACTTCACAGCCTTGATTCACACTCCCTCCAGCGTGCTCTTTCGGATCTGAAATCCTTCATAGTATTGAATGGCGTAATGTTCATCATCGGAATTGTACTCATTACGGTGATCATCTTTCTGCTGTTATTTGTCGGAGGCACATTCATGGAATTTTTCCGGGAAACGCTGGATGATTTCGCTCTTGCGAATCCATTAACCTAATTTGATATTCATAACCGCTTGCACAACTGATTGAAATATCTCAATCAGGGATGTACTATTTAAAATGAAGTCAAAGGTAAAAGAGAGGTTTTTAAACTAAATTGGAAAATATTTACAACATAAATACATATAAGTTAGTAAAATAGGATAATACCGTTATCACTCATCTTTGAATAACTTATCGAGTTTTTCTTTCGTCACTTCCCTGACTGTTTCCTCAGCTTTTTCTTTAATATCTTCTGATACTTTTCCAGTCTTCTTCTTAATTATTTCGGACGTTTTTTGAATACTCTCTTTAATTTCTTCTGGAGAGGTTGGAATATCTTGACCTGTCCAGACCAGATATACAACATACAAAATTAGTAAAAATGCAACAAATATTGCCAGTTTCAGCAACCGTTTGAAGACAGCATATACAATCAAAATTACCAGAACAACAGCTGCAGCTAAAAGTACGGGATTACTCGTGAGTTGTTCTATTAAGTATTCCATTTCTATTTATTCTCCCATTTTGATTTTTTGAATATGTAAAGTTTGTCCGACAAATATTTCATCCGGATCCTCAATGAAATCTCTATTGGCTTCATAGATTTCAATCCATCTGACACCAGAACTGAGGTATCGCTCCGCCAGCAGCCAGAGACATTCACCGGTCTGAACCTCGTGAAGAATGAATTCCATCTTCGGGGGTTTTTCCTCTGCTGATTCGGGTACCGAGACAGCTGCAATTTCTACTACGGGATGACGGATTTTTTCAACAAAAGAGGTGAATTCGAATTCCGGGCTGTTTTCCTTATCGTGGCAGCGGATGCACTTCTCCTTCATAACCATTATAGATCGATTCTGTGATGGTTCCGTCAGATGAGCCTCTGTAACGTAATGGCATTCGGTACAATTGACCGTTTTAAGTTCGGCAGT
>CAZVFT010000107.1:0-6726 GCA_964626495.1 uncultured bacterium | reverse complement strand
TGCCTGCCCCGCCCGCCTGACATCTTTCGGGCAGGTAGGGAAGAATGACCGTATCGGGGTGGCTGATGAATTAATGAGATTAAATAGGTTCGCAATAAATATCAATGGTTTGTATAAACATCATCACTATTTACTGGCATGATAGTCTGAGAAACATTACATGACAAATATATTATCTCTAATAAAGCAAGATCGTAAAAGATTTTCCATCCTGAAAATGTTTGGTGAATTGGGTGATAAGATGGGAATAGAAGTCTATGCTGTGGGTGGTTATGTAAGAGATCTTATTATGGGTAGAGAACTCACCGACATTGATGTGATGGTTGTAGGAGATGGTATTGACTTTGCCTATCAAGTGGCAGGTCGGTTAAAAGTGAAGAGGGTTGTACCATTTAAAGAATTCGGAACAGCTATCATTCCTCATAAAGATGGTCAAATTGAAGTAGCCTCTGCCAGAAAAGAGTTATATGAACCATCTTCTCGGAAACCCAAAGTTACCTACACTGATATAGAAGGTGATCTGCACCGCAGAGATTTTACCATCAATGCTATGGCTATCTCTTTGAGAAAGCAAAACCTGGGTGAATTGTACGATCCATACGGTGGTATACGTGATCTGAACAAAAAGATAATTAAAACACCTCTTGATCCAGATGCCACCTTTAGTGAAGATCCTCTAAGAATCATTCGAGCCATTCGATTTTCCACTCAACTGGGTTTCCAGATTAACCCATCAGTAATCGAGAGCATAAAACGGCAGGTGAGCCGTATCGAAATTGTCTCTGCAGAGCGAATCACGGCTGAATTATACAGGATATTAGAATCGGGGAAACCCTCCATCGGATTTGAATTGCTGTTGCAGACAGGTCTTTTAAAAATCATTTTCCCCGAAATTGCTGACATGGCTGGTATGGAACAACCTTCTGAGTGGCATCATAAAGATTTATTTAATCACACCCTTCAGGTGGTAAATAATATCTGTGGAATGACTGATGAACGGGATCTCCGATTTGCCGCTCTGGTACATGATATAGGCAAACCCGACACCCGCCGTTTTGATAGGGAAATGGGATGGACATTTCACGGACATGAGGTTGTTGGAGTAAGAATGATCAAAAAGATTGCCAGCCGGATGAGATTGTCAAATAAAACGAAGGAATATCTGCAAAAACTTACACTTCTCCATTTACGACCTATCGCTCTGGCGAAGGATGAGGTTACTGATTCAGCAGTCCGTAGGTTGATTATTTCAGCTGGTGATCATCTGGATGATTTAATGACTCTGTGCCGGGCAGATATTACATCGCGCAATCCGATACTAATAAAACGATATCTGGGTAATTTTGATAGAGTAGAAAAAAAGATTAAAGCTGTATTGAAAAGGGATAAAATGAGAGCCTTTCAGTCACCAGTGCGAGGGGATGTAATCATGGAGGAGTGCGATATTCCTCCGGGTCCTCTGGTGGGAAAGATCAAGAAGGCTATTGAAGAGGCTATCCTCGATGGAGATATTGAGAACACATATGATGCAGCTTATGATTATTTTCAAAAAATTAAGGACGATTTTTTAACTAACTACTAAAGTGAAAGTCCAAAAATAATGACGAAGAACTGCTATCTTTTGGTTTTAAATATTTCATTTTTTCTTTTGATAAACACTTCATCTGGGGAAAACTCCTATACCATCGATGAGTGTATTGAAATTGCCCTTAAAAACAAATCTTCTGTTAAAATAGCAGAATTAAGAGTAGAATCTTCAAAAGCCGGAGTTAAAGGCTCATTGTCAAATATACTTCCCACTTTGAGTTATTCTTCTGGATTTCTTAATCAGGGTTCTTATTATAGTCGCCAGTTTAGTTTTCCAATCGAGGGGAGACAATATTATTCATCAACTATTTCTCTCTCTCAACCAATATTTGACGGCGGGAAATGGCAAAATTCCATAGCGCAAATGAAGAATAGGTATACAAGTTCTAAGCGATCATATTCTGAAACTGTTGTTGAGATTGCCTTGAACGTAAAGAGGGCATTTTACCAATATCTAAAGGATAAAGAACTTTTGGAAGTAACCAGACAGGCAGTTGAGCTGGCGGAACAACAATTCGAGTTTGTCAGACATCAGTTCGAAATAGAGGCGGTAGCAAGAACTGATCTTTTAAAACAGCAGGTACAACTGGGTAATATGAAAGTGGATTATATTAATCAAAAGGTACAGGTAAAGAACTCCTACAATCAACTTGCCTACGTAATGGGTCTTGATATCCATAGCAAGTTCGACATTATTGACAATAGCTCTTCCGGGTTTAATGAAAAAACAGCTGAAGAATTGTGGCAAGATGTGAAGAATAATAACCAATCTCTCCTATCGAAAAAGCTGAATATTGAAAGCGCCGGAATTTCTTATAGACTTTCGAAATCAGGTTTATTTCCTACAATTTCTGCTTCATTTAATTATGATGGCTCCAGCGATAAATTAGATGATCTGTATTCTAATTTTAATGAGGATTGGAGGTACTCAGCACGAGTATCTGTCTCTTATCCGTTATTCAGTGGTTTTGAAAGATCATCAGGAATTGAAAAGGCTAAACTTGACGTGCAAATACAGCAGGAGGATTATGATGATTTAGAAAAGAATCTGAGAGTACAGCTGGATGCTATTATCGAACAATTAAATAATTTAAAAAAGAAGATTCCCATATATAAATCCAATAAAATTTCTGCAGATGAAGATCTGAGGTTAGCACAAGAACGTTATAATCTGGGAGCAGCTACAATTTTAGATGTGCTGGATGCGCAGCTATCGGGGGCAAGGGCAAATAGTTCATTAGTGCAGGTTGTCTATGATGAAAAAATATGGATGGCGGAATTATACGCATTACTTGGAAAATATTAATCAAACAGGATACCTGAGAAATGGCAAAAAATAAACGTAAGAAAATTCGGAAGAGAATTATCATTTCGACTATTGTATTGGTAATCATAGCAGTCGTGGTGGTAATTGTGATTAAAAAGTCCAGAGTACAACCCATTGAGGTACAAACGGAAAAAGTTCAACATAGAAAAATTATCCACAAAGTGGCAGCTTCTGGCACCATTCAGTCAGAAAAGGAAGTAGAGATTAGTGCATATAATAGTGCCCTTATTATGGAAATTAGTGGGGAAGAGGGTGATGATGTCGTTGTTGGTCAACATCTTATTTCTCTTGACCGAACAAGATATGAAGCTTCGGTAGAAGAAGTTCAATCCCGTTTAAAATCTGCGAAAGCAACTCTGGTTGAAGCTAAAGCACAGAAAGAACGAGCGGAAAAGTTGTATGCGGATAAACACATTTCAAGTGAAAACCTGGAATCAGTTATTGCTCGATTTCAGAAGGCTGAGAGCTCAGTAGAAATGTCGAAAGCAAATTTAAAGACCGCAATGGACAATCTGTCTAAGACTACGTTACTTGCACCTCAATCAGGAACGGTAACCCAGATACTTAAAGAGGAAGGGGACATGGCTTTAGGTTCTGGCTTTCAGGCTGATGTTCTTATGACCATTGCTGATTTGACAAAAATGGAGGTAGTGGTTGAAGTAAATGAAAACGATGTCGTAGATGTATCTATCGGAGATACAACAGAAATCGAGATAGATGCATTTCAGGATACTGTTTTCTATGGAATTGTTAAAGAAATTAGTCAGGTGGCAGTAGTCACGGGTATGGGGACTCAGGAGCAGGTAACAAATTATAAAGTCAAGATTCGTATGCTGGAAGTACCGGAAGGAATACGCCAGGGTATGTCAGCTGTTGCAAATATTATCACTGATGTGAAAGATGATGTTCTATCTATACCAATTCAATCATTAACAGTAAGATCCAGTAAACCGGTAAAAACAGCAGAAAAAGAAAGCAGATCTTCTAAGGGTGGTCCTCCTCCTGAAGGGGAATTAGGTTCTTACTCTTCTAAGGATGAGTGGGAAAAGCCACAAATGGTTGAAGTCGTTTTTGTTGTTAGTGACACGATGGTAAAAGGGAGCGAGTATTCATCGAAGAAACATAGAGGAAAAGGGGGCAAATATGCAGAGCAGAGGGAAGTGAAAGTTGGACTTTCTAGCGAGACGCATTATGAAGTGATTTTAGGTTTGGAGGAGGGGGAGGAAATTGTCACGGGTAGCTATAAAGCTATTTCACGAGAACTTCAGAATAATTCACTTATCGTTAAAAAAGAAAAAAGACGGGAGTGGGGTAATAAAAAAGAGTAATTACAATGAAAGAACTTAACGTTTAACTAACACTTATCATTTACACAAATATATTGAATTCCATCATTTCATTAAATCAGGTTACTAAAGTCTACAAAATGGGCTTAGATCAGAAGGTTCACGCCCTTCGTGGGATTGATCTCGAAATTTCCCGCAATGATTATATCTCTATCATGGGTCCATCGGGATCAGGGAAATCCACCTTGATGAATATAATTGGTTGCCTTGACACACCCACAAGTGGTAGATATGAGTTTGAGGGTGAGCTTGTTCATGAGATGGAAGATAATCAGCTGGCAGGTATCAGAAATCAAAAGATCGGATTTGTGTTTCAGACGTTTAATTTGCTACCTCGTACAACCGCTCTCAGGAATGTGGAACTACCTCTTATCTATGCGAGCATGTCTGCTGAAGAAAGACATAATCAAGCTAAAATAGCACTTGAAAAGGTTAGCCTTACCGATCGTATGAATCACAAACCCAGCGAATTGTCAGGAGGCCAACACCAGAGAGTAGCTATAGCGCGAGCTTTAGTAACGAATCCCTCGATCATTTTAGCGGATGAACCAACAGGTAACCTCGATTCAAAAACGGGTGAAGAGATAATGAAAATCATTGAATTAATTCACAGTGATGGGGGTACAATTATTCTGGTTACTCATGAGCAATACATTGCCGATCATGCAAAAAGGATCATTAAACTTAGAGATGGATTAATATCGGACGATTATCTGAAATAAATTCGTTTTATGATCTCGATTCTTTACGAAAACTTTAAAATTGCAATTCTTGCGATTATTGCAAATCGGACACGTGCCATTCTAACCACACTTGGAATTATTATTGGTATTCTTGCTGTAACTTTGATGGGAACCCTTATTTCCGGTCTGGATCAATCTTTCGAAAGAAGTATGTCTTTTCTATCCCGAGATGTGATATTTGTTTCTAAACACCCGTGGTTCAGTCACGATGAATGGTGGAAATATCGAAACCGACCCGATATTAAAGTTGAATATGCGGATAAGATCAGAGAGATATCGAATTATGCCCTGGCGGTTAGCCCTGAAAAAAATCGGATGTCAACTGTAAAATATCAGGACAAAAGTGTCATGGGCGTTCGGACAATAGGGACAACGAATGAATATTTACAAACATCGTCTATAAATATTGAAAATGGGCGATTCTTCTCTGCAGGAGAAAGTCATACTGGAGCACCTGTTTGTGTAATCGGTGTGGATGTAGCTGACAATTTGTTTGAGAATGAAAAACCGATTGGTAAAAAGGTTAAATTCGGTAACCACCCGTTCCGTATTATTGGTGTGATTGAGAAGCAGGGAAAGTTCTTAGGACTATTTAGTCTGGATAATCAGGCGATTATTCCGATTGGTACCTTTCACCGGATTTTTTCTCGACGCGGGTGGACACAACTGAATATCAAAGTACCAAGCGATAGAATGGAAGAAAGTATCGGTGAGATAACATCCATTTTACGAAGGTTAAGACGTTTGAAGCCGCAGGAGGAAAATGATTTCGCTGTTAATCAACAAGAGGCATTCAGGGATCAGTATAATAAAATAAAATTAGCTATCGGTGGGACGGGAGTCTTCATTACGGTTCTGTCACTGGTGGTTGGAGGAATTGGAGTCATGAACATTATGTTCGTCTCAGTGAGAGAGCGGACAAAAGAGATTGGAATTCGAAAAGCAGTGGGCGCTAAAAATGGAGTGATCCTTACTCAATTTCTTTTAGAAGCGATGATCATTTGTGGTTTGGCGGGATTCATTGGATTAACATTAGCTTATGGGGGAAGTTTGGTTATAGATAAATTTCTTTTTCCGTCAACAATGCCACTATGGTTGGGAACTCTGGCTTTTCTTCTTGCATTATTGGTTGGAATTGTATCTGGCATTGCTCCTTCATATCAGGCTGCTCGACTTCATCCAATTGACGCATTAAGGTATGAATAAAAATTGCTTCTTCACAATATCCAGTACCTGAATGATCCGTCAAAGGCCGAACAGGCACAACCAGGCTCCCGACTGGTTCTGTCAAGCTCCTGACTTAGGGAAATGAATTTCTATATAAAAATAACCCGAGATACAAGCATTAATCCTGTGAAACAAATCGGGGATTTACCTGTCCGACAATGCCATTCAGGCGGGGCTTCGCTATTTCACAGAGCTAACATGGTGTCAACACCCAAATACCACCCCCTCTTTTCATTCTCCCCTCCGCCGGTAGTCGGACAGGCATCGAGGGGGAGAAGATTTTGCAGGGAAGAAACATCTCAGATTTTTGTTGTAGACCCTGCTTGCCCACTCTCCCCTTCGACCTTTCGGCGAGCTCAAGACAGTGCATTTCGACAAGCTCAATACATCGCAGGCTCAGGGTTTGGAAGGCAGGTGAGCAAAACTGTTTGAAGCAATGCAACCAAGAACTCCTCTCTCCGCCAGCCGGCGGGAGAGGAAAAAAGGTGAGGGGGGA
>CAZVFT010000106.1:0-6741 GCA_964626495.1 uncultured bacterium | reverse complement strand
CGTTATACCAAATAATCATGGAAAAGGAGTTTTCAGAGGAAGTTTTTAAAATAGCAATGGAGAATTTGGTTCTATTTGCAAGGTCATATGACCGAATTTTGAAAGATGACATATTTCAAAAAGATATCATCGTAAATTATTAAATAATGCACGCAAGAGTCCTCAGTAGCGCTATTCTTGGTATTGATGCCTATGAAGTGGAGATTGAAGCCAATCTCACACCAAGACCTGCTCCAAAATTTATTATCGTAGGTTTACCGGAAGGGGCAGTTAAAGAAAGTAAAGAACGAGTTATTGCCGCCGTTAAGAATTCTGATTTCAGATATCCCAGTAAAAGGACAGTAGTGAACCTCGCTCCCGCAGATATCCGGAAGGAGGGGAGCACTTTTGACCTTCCCATTGCTATAGGCGTTCTTGCAGCTCTTGGTGAAGTAAAATCCACCTTCCTTGATAAAATCTGGCTGTTGGGGGAACTTTCTCTTGATGGTTCACTTCGCCCCATTCGAGGAGCATTGCCTATTGCTATCTGTGCTGCTCAGACAGGTGTAAGGGGGATTATCCTTCCAAAAGATAATGCAAAGGAAGCTGCGGTAGCAGATGGAGTAAAAGTAGCTGGAGCTACAACGCTGACTGAAGTTGTCTCAATCCTGAACGGTGAGAAGGTCATAGAATCAACTGAAGTTGATTTGGAAGTGCTGTTTCGAGAGAGTCTCAACTATGGGGTAGATTTTGAGGATGTGAGGGGTCAAGAGGCCGTAAAACGTGCTTTGGAAGTAGCAGCAGCAGGAGGTCATAATGTGATTCTCATCGGTCCTCCAGGTTCAGGGAAAACGATGCTGGCGAAGCGACTTCCTACAATTTTACCTCACTTAACCCTTAACGAAGCTTTAGAGACAACCAAGATCCACTCGGTAGCAGGACTTCTTTCTATGGACAGTGGAATTATTGCTACTCGACCTTTCCGCCTGCCTCATCATACTATCAGTGACGCAGGACTCATTGGCGGAGGACATATTCCAAAACCCGGTGAGGTAAGTCTGGCTCATCACGGTGTTCTTTTTCTTGATGAGTTTGCGGAGTTTAAGAAAAACGTTCTGGAGGTCATGCGTCAGCCTATGGAAAGTGGACAGGTTACTATCTCTCGCGCCGCCATGTCTGTGACTTATCCTGCTAATTTTCAACTCGTGGCAGCAACGAATCCCTGCCCCTGTGGATATGCCACTGACCCTAATAACGACTGCACCTGTAGCCAGCAAATGATTCAGAAATATATGAGCCGAATTTCGGGTCCGTTGTTAGACAGGATTGATCTTCATATTGATGTTCCGACTGTTCCTTTTTCAGATCTTACTGAAAAGCCAGCTGGTGAAAAATCGGATTCCATCCGTAAACGTGTGGAAAAAGCCCGGAAGGTACAACTCGATCGATTTGATGTCGAAAAGGGTATGTATTGTAATGCTCATATGGAAACAAGTGAAATTCAACGTTTCTGTAAGATTAACGAGGAAGGGAAAACCCTCTTGAAAACGGCAATGGACAAACTTGGTTTTTCAGCTCGTGCTTATGACCGAATTCTGAAGGTATCAAGAACAATTGCTGATCTGGAGGGACAAAAAGATATTCAACCTCACCATTTGAGTGAAGCGATTCAATACCGCAGTCTGGATAGGCAGTTGTGGATGTGATTCAATGAAAGATGATATCTTTTAGCCTTAATAATTCATTAGCGAACGTACTAAATGAACTAAGTGCAGAAATAATTATAGATAGAGAAATCCCTGTAGAAATAGTTCCACTCCATTCCACATTTCACCAGGCAGGCATAACACTATGTAATTATGTAAGGCTCGCCGTAGGGCCTCTCCCTCTGGGTGTAACGCCCAACGGGCTGAGCCGTTGCCGGAACGGCTAGGACCCTGGTCGTACACGTCCCACGGGGAGACCCATGCCGAGGCAACGTAAATATTTAATTGATAGCGTTTACGTTTTACATATTTACGTTTTATCGTCGATAGTAATCCAAACATTAGTATGACTTGTTCACAAATATTAAAAGCTGATGAATAGGTCAGGTAAGAAAGATGTCATTATACCTCCTATATTTTATTTTTCTTGTATTTTAGTAATTGTGAAACTATATTGTGAATGCAATGTGATATCAGTAAATAAAACTATGGGAGAAACTATGAAAACATTTACAATTCGAGGCATCGATGAGGAATTAGGTTCAAAGTTGAAAGCAACCGCAAAGGCTGAGTCAATGAGTGTGAATCAATGGATTATTAAAATGTTAAAAAAGGTGACAGGCTTAGATAAATCACATGTTCATACTAAGAAATATCATGATTTGGATTACCTTTTCGGGACATGGAGTGAGGATGACTATGAAGAATTCCAGGAAACACAGAAGGATTTTGAAAAAATAGATTTAGAGCTGTGGCAATAATGGATATTCATATAGATACTAATATTTACAGTTCGGCAATGATAGGTGACCCTAAAGCAATAGATATATTACAATCAGCATCGACCGTTTATTTAAGTGTGATTGTTATTGGTGAATTGCTATCCGGGTTTAAAACAGGAACTCAATTAAAACGAAATCGTGAACAGTTGTATGAATTTTTAGATTCGTCACGAGTTGTAATATGTACTATTTGTGAAAAAACTACTGAACATTATAGTAACATATATAAAACATTGAAAAAAACTGGGAAATTAATCCCAACAAATGATATATGGATTGCTGCTTCAGCATTGGAATACGGAATTCCACTCGCAACAGCGGATAAACATTTTGAATTAGTTCCGGGCTTAATCTTAGTATAGTGATCAAACAATTCCTCAAAAAATATATTGTTGCAACAGAAGAGAGTTATAACAGAGAAGTGAATCAATGTTAATGAAACTGTGTAAAAAATATTTCCCTTACCTCCTGTTTTTTTATTTAGGTACGTGGAGCTGTAGTTCTCAGATGATGGTGAGACAGACTTCGGGAGTTGGTGTTAAAAAGGAGATATATTATCGCAAAGGCATCATTGGTTCTACTGTTGTAAGAGAAATTACTTTTCATCCAAACGGTCTACGAGCAGAAGAGACTTGGTACAAATCCGGTCGTCACATTGTCCGGCGGATAATCTGGGATACACAAGGTCAAATACGGCAGGAGCAATTTTATAAACAAGATGTTCCAGATGGGAAATGGACCTGGTGGAATGAGAGCGGGATTCCTGATTCTCAGAAGGTGTATAAAAAAGCATCTGTCGTCAAATATACAAGGTGGTACCCAAATGGTCAAAGACGAGTGGTGAAATGCTACAGAAACAGTTTGCCTCATGGCATATGGAGATGGTGGGGAGAAGATGCTATTCCTGATTCTCTGAAGGTATACCAATTTGGTCAGTTAGATGGCAATGTAATCATCTGGCATAAGAATGGTGGACTTCAGACAAAACAATCTTACAAACAGGATCGTCGGGAGGGGAGATGGACATGGTGGAACAAAGAGGGAGTTCCCGATTCACAAAAGGTTTACAGAGAGGAGATGGTTGTTAAATATACACGTTGGCACTCAAATGGAAAAAGGTGGTTTGTTAAATCATATAAGGATGAGTTGCCACACGGTGAGTGGATTTGGTGGGGGATGGATGCTGTTCCAGATTCTCAGAAAGTGTATAAAAATGGGAAATTAGACGGGATGGTTCGCCACTGGTATTCTAGAGATCAACTCAGAAAGGAGGAGGAATATCATCTTGGAAAACGAGATGGTAGGATAAGGAAATGGTACGAGCATGGTCCGTTGGAACGCGAGGAACATTACAAGCAGGGTATTATTTATGGCACATGCAAATACTGGCTTGGAACCGGGGTGAAATATTTGGAAGTCCCCTATGTGAATGGTCAAAAACACGGCATATTGAAAAAGTATTATTATGCTACCGGTCGCATCCAGTCTGAAACGGATTATGAGAAGGGGAAAATGAACGGGCATCAAATAACATGGAATCCCAGCGGGAGGTTAATTCGTGATTATATCTTTATCTTTGATAAGCTGTATATCGAGAAAGAGTTTTACCCTAATGGCAATCATAAGAGAGTAAAAGTTTATCTTACTGGTGATAGAGGATGGGAGATTCTGTGGGATAAACATAATCGAAGGGTCGAGAAGGTAGACAGATGGCGAAGTGATCATAGAGTTATTACCAAAACTCATAAAAACGGGATGAGGTCTTTAGAAGTTGACTACGAAGGGGAGAAAAAACACGGGGTAGAATTTCATTATTATGAAAATGGTTCACTTCAAAAAGAAGTGCTTTACTATTTTGATATTCCACTACTTGAGAGGGAATTGAATAAGGAAGGTAAATTGAGTGTTGAACGCCTTTACCGAGATGGCAGTATTGTCTGGATGCGAAAAAAGTAGCTCAAACACTTCATATCCGTCGGTGACCCCTATTAACAATTTAATTAAAATGGAAGTTTACTGAACGACATCGGGGGTCGCTGACGGTGAAAGAATTAGGAACCGGACAGGCATTTTACTCCAAAACATCTTTAGAGCTTTTAGGAGTACAATCCGTCAAAAGCCGGACACAGTGATGAAACGAAGTGTAATCATTGTGCAACGTTAAATGAGCAGAATAATATTGGTTATGTTTAGCCTAGATTATTCGCAACAAAAAAGTACAAAACTCACAAAAGGTATTAAACAAGATAGTTACAAGGATTTTTGCACATATTTTTTGCAAATTTAATATTCCCTTCATTTTGTCTTTTCTTCTTCGAGTATCTTCGTGTTCTTGGTGGCTGATGAATTAATCAAGGTAGGATAGCGTAAACGACGTAAAAGGAATGTCTGTAGTTAAAAAATGATTCCGCTATGCTTCATCATTTTACTCAAAAACATCTTTAGAGCTTTTAGGAGTACAATCCGTCAGGAGCCGGATAGGCATTTTAATCCAAAACAAATTTAGAATTTGTAAGAGAGTAATATTAAATTTGGTCAAATTGTAGGAGGATATATGAAGTTCAATTTGGAAGCTGTAATGCCATATTTCATTTTTATCGGTATTTTTATTATTTCCGTTATTCTTGGGGTAATTTTCAAAAAGGTAGTTCATTTCCGACTTTTACGTCTTTCTGAAAAAACCTCATGGAAAGGCGATGATATCATACTGAGAGCCATAGGAAAATCAGTTTTACTCTGGTTTGTTCTTGGAGGATTATATTTTGCTATTGATTCCCTTTCAATATCTGCTGAGCTGGAACACGGTTTTCGGATTTTTATTTTCGTTATTTTTATTCTTTCCCTGACTATTGCTATTTCGAAGATTGCGATAGAATTGCTGAAGCTCTACTCCGAAAAAACGGGAGGAGCTTTTCCATCCACAACCATGTTCAATAACCTCATACGGATTGTAATCATAACTATCGGTCTTCTGATGATTTTCCAAACCCTCGGAATTTCTATAACTCCTGCATTGACAGCTCTAGGTGTGGGAGGATTGGCTATATCATTGGCATTGAAGGATACTCTTTCTGATGTTTTTGCCGGACTTCATATTCTGATTTCTAAAAAAATGAAGCCGGGAGATTTGATCTCACTGGAAAGCGGGGAGAAAGGAACGGTAGAAAATATCTCCTGGAGAAATACCGCTATTCGGGATCGTTTGAATAATCTGATTATTATCCCGAATTCTAACCTGTCCACTGCAATGGTAACGAATTACAACTATCCCGTGCAGGATGTAGCAATGAGGGTACGCTGCGGAGTAAGTTACGACAGCGACCTGGAGCACGTAGAAAAGGTAACTCTCGAAGTAGCACGGGAAGTATTGAAAGAAGTGGGTGGCGGAATAACGAATAGCGAACCCTCTCTCGTATTTCTGAATTTTGGAGAATCCAGCATTGATTTCAGGGTAAAACTGCTGGCAAAAGATTTTGATGGTGGATTAATGGTTCAACACGAATTTATAAAACGGCTTAAAAAGCGCTATGATAAGGAGGGAATTAACATCCCATTTCCAATACGGACGATATATACAGGAAGTGAATAGAGTAATCTATTTACTTATCGATGAAACGATGTTGGTATACCAGAAAAATTCATCAATCCCGCATTTGCGGGGTTAAGTTGCTTAATTTTATAAAACACTGAATGGTAATCCGCAAAACGAATTTTAGAACCAAGGGATATACTAATCACTTTATTTTTTAGGCTCATCACAATAATGCGTACCTGGATTCCATTTATACCAGAGTTGTCCAATGTGAGTCAGATTCAATCTTACCAAAACTCGAGTCGTTTTTGTTGCGAAGAAACTGCTGACCCGCCTGCTCACGAAGAATGAGGGCGGGCAGGGAAGAGAAAAGATCACCCTCTCCTTCACCCTATGGAATAAAATCTGCGATTTTCTCCGACTGGTCGGAGATTCCACAGGGTAAAATTCCTCTTCCGCCGGCTGGCGGAGAGAGGAATTCCTAGAAGCAGGGCTTCAAACAGACTTGCCCACCCGCCTTATATGTATAGCTTTATGTTGCAAAAGCAGGTTGAAAAGAGTAAAGATTAAAGAAATGAAGAGTAAAAGGGAAGAGAGGGCCACCCCGCCTTGTGATTCGATCACCAGGAGCAGAATGCCCCCCTTCCCAATAAACCTGCCAGATGGTCAGGCCCGCCTGACACTTATCGGGCAGGCAGGGTCTGCGAAAAGAATCAGAGATTCGAGTGTCCGATATATCCTT
>CAZVFT010000105.1:0-7021 GCA_964626495.1 uncultured bacterium | reverse complement strand
CACTAGTGTCTAAATATATAAAATGAATAAACTTGTTTTAAGTATGGAAAATTACAGGGGGTGAGAGAGAGCATATATCATATACTCTCACTTTTAAGTTTTCTATTTAAAGTAAAAACCCTAAAAAAGGAGGTAAATCATGGCATTTACAGGAAGAGAAGATCATTCAATTACCCTTGAAGATGCTGCTAAACTAACCCGTAATTACCGGGAAAGTGCAGGCGCAGAAGCTATAAAAGCGGGATTCTTCGGAAAAGATACACTTCAACGTATTATCGACCAAGACGGGTGCGCTGGAATCCGCATTTATTATGGAAAGGAAGATGATGACACACCTCAGCTTGTTCTGGTGGGGGCAGACGCTGATGAAAATGACATAATCAGGGGTGTGATTGCACAAAGGCAAATTCCTTGTCCACCATTTTGTGGGAAAGATAATGAGTTAAATAGTTAGGATGTAAGTGGCAGTACCGCTTTATGTTAAATTAGCACTAGTAGTGAGTCTAATACCGGTTATCACAGGCATACTTTCCTACAAATTGCTTACAAGAGAGCTAAAGATTCTTATGGGTTTTCTTATAATCTCCTTTTCAGTAGCTATGGTTAGTACACATATTGCCTTTACCGGAAAAAGCAATATGATGGTATTCCACATATACACTTTAGTTGAATACACCTTCCTCATTATAATTTTTTCCTACTGGCAAAAAATTAAGGCAGTAAAAACTGGCCTACTCATAAGTATACCATTATTTACTCTGATATGGATCATTGTCAAGCTATTTCTGGAAGATCCACTTCGATTTGACAACTTTACTTCCTCTTTGGAATGTGCCGTTCTCGTGAGTGTTTCAGCCTATACTTTGTTCAGTATGGTTGGTGAAAATCTAAAATCACTTTATCGGGAACCTCGGTTGTGGGTGTCCACTGCTGTTTTGATATATTTCTCTGGAAATCTAATTACCTTCGCCCTTAGTTCAATCATCGTCATTTGGACTATCCATAACGTACTTCATATCATTGCTGATTTATGCTACGCTGGAGGATTTTTATGTCTACGTCGTCGGTAGATTTCTTATGGACTCTGATTATTGGCACCATGGTACTGCTGTTGCTGGCCATCATCATCATCGCTAGTGTTATGGCAAGTCACAGGCAACAGGTACAGGTTCAACGGGAAAAATTGAGGGCACTTCAAGAATCAGAGCAAGTCCTTCGGGAATCAGAAAAGAAATACCGTACCCTTGTGGAGTCTATGGAAGAAGCCGTATTTGTTGTGGATGTTAGCGGTAAAATACTATTTACCAATACCCGATTCACGCAATTAATTAGATCAACTAAGGACAAAATTATTGGAAAGAAGCTACCTGATGTGTTTCCTGGCAAAGAAACAGACAAATTGATGAATTGTTTAGATCGTGTTTTTGCCACCTGGAAAGGGGATAAAACAGAACATCAGTTCAAAATGGATTATGATTCTTACTGGTTTGAGACGACCCTGGTACCGCAATTTGATCGTGAGAGGAACATAGTCTCTGTCCTGGGCATATCTCGTGATATGACAGAAAGGCGAAAGATGGAAGATCAGTTAAAAGATCTGGTGGTTACACTCCGAAGCCAGCAGGAAACACTGAAATCTCTCTCTTCGGAAGTCATCCGAGCTCAGGAGGCAGAACGGCAGCGTATCAGCCGGGAACTTCACGATGAAATCGGTCAGGCGCTCACGGCTATCAGTTTGAATCTTGAAATGATCAAACAACAGCACACCGGAGAACGGAAGGATTTGACTATCAGAATAACTGATTGCAGGGAATTGGTAGAGAAAACGATGGGGGATATTCACCGCTTTTCTTATGAACTTCGTCCATCCATGCTGGATGACCTTGGACTGTTACCAGCAATGCAGTCTCACGGTCGGAGTTTTATACAGCGGACAGGTATTGATGTCAACATTAGCGGAAGTCAATCGGTGGAAAATCTTGATAATGAAATGAAAACGGTTCTTTACCGAGTGTTTCAAGAGGGACTCAATAACATTGCAAAGCATGCTGATGCACATTCGGTTGACATTGACATTAGCAAGCAAGGGGGAATCATATCATTGCAGATTAGCGACGATGGGAAGGGATTTGATGTGGATAAGTTGCCATCAGTGGATCCCGGAAAGGGGGGATTGGGGCTTCAGGGAATTCGTGAGCGGGTGAGTTTTGTAGGTGGACATCTGAGCTTAGTATCAAAGCCGGGTGCTGGAACTACGTTGATCGTCGATATTCCCTATGGAGAAGCGTAGGAATTGATGATTGACGATTTTCGATTAATAAAAAAAGGTTCTTCACAATATCCCGTACCTGAATTATTCGTCAAGGGCCGAACAGGCACAGCCAGGCTCCCGACTGGTTCTGTCAGGCTCCTGACTGAGAGAAATGAATTTGTATTCAGAAATAGTCCGAGATACAAACATTAACACGGTGTCAACACCCAAATACCACCCCCTCTTTTTTTCTCCCCCATCTAAGGGGGAGAAGGATATATCGGACACTCGAATCTCTGATTCTTTTCGCAGACCCTGTGGGCAAGTCTGTTTGAAGCCATACTTCCAGGAACTCCTCTCTCCGCCAGCCGGCGGAAGAGGAAAAAAGGTGAGGGGGGATCTTTTCTGTTCTCAAGAGTTTCATTGGTTTACTCTCAAAATCCTTGAAAAACATATACGAACTAAGGGTTCTGTAAATTGAACAAAATTGCTGTTCTCATTGCTGAGGATCATACAATAGTCCGAGAGGGTCTCAGGATGCTGTTAGAAACAGCACCGGATATCATTGTCGTAGGTGAAGCTGAGAATGGTAGAGAAGCAGTTTCTCTCTGCCAGAAATTACAGCCTGATATAGTTCTTATGGATATTGCCATGCCAACTCTAAACGGTGTGGAAGCAACCCGAATAATTTTAAAAGATTTACCTGATACGAAAGTCATCATTCTTTCTATGTACCCCGATGAAGAGTACGTCTTTGAATCGTTGGATGCAGGAGCTTCGGGATTTCTTGTAAAGCAGACAGCATCAGACGATCTTTTGAAAGCAATTCGCGAGGTAAACAGTGGTCAGGCGTTTTTCAGTCCAAGTATATCAAAAATGGTGTTGAAGGCATATCGAAAAACATCGAAAGCTACTGAGATCATAGAACCGCCTGCTCAGTGGATATCACTCACATCTCGTGAACGTGAAGTCCTACAACTCATTGCCGAAGGTTACACCTCCAAAGAGATTGCAGAACAGCTCTTCATCAGCATTGGTACAGTCAGAAAGCATAGAAATAATATTGGACAAAAGTTAGATATTCACAATATCGTTGGACTAACTCGCTATGCAATTGAAAAAGGAATAACGCCCAAAGACCACATAGACAGTTCCGAATAATCCATTCTTTCACTTACGGCTCTATATCTGCAATAATGCTTATGGAATATTCTATATCCTGTATGCGATATCCCAAATGAACCTGCTTTCTTTTTGATGTTTTTTACTATGCCGTTGTACATTTAATCCAGCACATACGTCCTTCATCACCTCAAAAATACGTCATTCATCACTCCCAAAATACGTCATTGGACGTATTGTGCGTTAGAATATATTCCTTTATATTGATTTTAGGATGAGGATTTTCCAGAAAAAGTACTATTTCTTCTGCAAACGTCATACTTTCTCAGGGGTAAGCGGACTTATCATGGCATTGGAAGGAGTTAAAAAAATCTCCTGTTTTGATTATACGTTTCCCTCCTTTTACGCTTACCCCAAATCAATCTTCCTTCGGACAAAATACACATCCTACAGATAACTATCTAACAGAGTCTATCCCTATCTCGAAACTTCGCTGAGGTAAAAAATGCCGACAGGTTCGCACCCTCGGAAAAAGAGGGTTAAGCGGATAGATTTTCTGTTTTTGATATTGGAGGTATTATTATGAACAAAGAAGAGAAGAAACCTTTAGTCCTGATTGTCGACGATGATAAAGCTGTCAATAAGCTTTTTGAGTTCTACTTGAGATCTGAGTTTAACGGAACAATTTTATCTGCTTATGACGGTATTTCTGGGGTTGAAAAATGCCTAAAACACCAACCTGATGTAGTTATTATGGATATCAAAATACCATTTAAAGATGGAATCGTCGCAACAAGGGAGTTAAGGGGTGCTGGTTTTAATAATCCAATTTTGATTGTCACATCCTTCGCTGAAACTAATAAAGAGAGTTCTTTAGAAGCCGGGGCAAATGTGGTGATCCCAAAGCCTGTGTGGAGGGATGAGTTTCTCAGGCAATTTTGGAGATTCTACAAGGTTGATGAAAAACCTTCTATGGTACTGGCAGAATGATTCCAATATCTCAAAAAAGATCAACAAGTCATTATAATCCATCACTTAACGGTTGTAACACATGTCGTAGAGAAATGGAGAGATGGAGTAGTGGAGTTATGAGAAACAGTTTCAAGAAAGTAAATTTTTGCATTACTCCACGTAATTGGCTGCCTGGATCCAGAACGGACAAGCACCCGTAAATCGTGGTTTGGGCGACTATCTCTACCCCAAATTAGCGACGGGTCAAGCAGGTACTCTACAAGAGAAGCAAGGGAAGCAGGCAACGACTGCCTTCAAGAGTCTACTCGACGAGAAGTTGAGTCGTCCTAGCGGGAGAAAGAGAAGGGTATTCTTATGGTCAGCTGACGAGCATTTTGATCAATACGGCCGTCTACTCGCCTACATGGCGCCTTCTTATACTGCTAAGGAGCTATCATCGCTCTCACCTAAGCAACGGGCTACATTCAACTTGCTCATGGTTGAGTCAGGTTGGGCTGCCACCTTTCCCATCTACCCGAGCGTTCCTAAATACAGTGACCTAGTTATGCTACAGAATGCAGCAAAAGATGCCTATGAAAACAGGAAGGGTGCCTGGGAAGACCCGAACGTATTAACAGGTTATGAGTTTCGAATGTGTGTGAGACTGTACAAAGTGACAAAGAAAGTGGTTCAAGGTAGGAAACTCTCAACGAGGGAGAAATATGGATGGATAACGCGCTGTTGTGTGGACATGACCTCAAGGGAGATTTTTCCACCTCAAGACTATTATAAGGTAGAGCCGTACAACCAAATTTTCATCTGGCCTGGGGATGTTACTGATGCTGTTGGCAAGATGAATTTGTTGCCGCCAAGTTGATCAAATTTGTTGCTTTCACACTTCTTTGCGCTTGTTGATTCTTGAATTAATGCGAATCTGTATGAATTCTGTTGAGGGTGTTTCAGCTTTTCATTAAGTTTCAATGTGTGGTTCACCAATACTATGTTGAATACTAGAAAAAAGGGGCTTGTCCAAAATGAAGTTGTTTTATAATTGTGTCATCAACCACAGGTCAATGTTAGCTGTTTTATCCTTAGCTGCGCCAAGAAAGAGTCAGATGTGATAAAGATTGAGATGGCTCTTTCTGGTTCCACAGCTGTTTAGTATGAAAACTATAAATGGGATTCCTTTGGAATTTGCATATACAAGTCAATAAATGACCACCCGCCGTGAATTTCTATCAACCGTAGCTGGTGGTATCCTACTGGCAATAACAGGTGATGAAGGAAAAATGTCCCTGTTAACGAAACTTTCGAAACCGGACTCCAACACCAATAAATCGAAGGTCTCCCTTGTGAGAACCTCAGATAGAGCCTCAGGCATCGGTAATGTTATTGATCTTCTTGGAATAAATCCGGTAGTAGGTAAGGACGTCCTGCTCAAACCAAATTTCAACACCGCGGATCCTTACCCTGCTTCTACACACAACGATACACTTATCCATTTGATATTACACCTGAAAAAACTAGGTGCGAAAAGTATCACAATTGGGGAGAGGAGCGGTCCGCCAGATACAGCCGATGTTATGAAGGAAAAGGAGATTTACGATCTCTGCAGTAAACTTGATGTTGGACTCATAAACTTCGAGGAACTTCCTCCAGAGGAATGGGTACGGGTCAAACCGGAGAAGAGCCACTGGAGAAAAGGATTCGACGTGGCAAAACCTGTTCTGGATTCGGACTGTATCGTCACCACCTGCTGCCTGAAAACTCATCGCTATGGCGGAGTTTTCACTATATCCCTGAAGCTTGCCGTTGGGATCACCCATAAGAGGAATATGAAAGAGCTTCACACATCGTTTTTCGATATGAGGAAGATGATCGCTGAGATAAACCAGGTCTATGAACCATCCCTGATCCTTCTTGACGGTATTGAGGCGTTCGTGGATGGAGGTCCCGCAAAGGGAACCAGGAAGAGCGGTAACGTCTTACTTGCTGGAACCGACAGAATTGCCATCGACGCAGTAGGACTATCTATTTTAAAGGAGCTCGGAAGCAACAAAAAAATTATGAGCAAGTTGATCTTCGAGCAGGAACAGATATCAAGAGCTGTTGAACTTGGACTTGGAGTAACTCGTCCAGAGGAGATTGAGATAGTGACTGGCGATGCGAAGAGTGAAAGGTATGCAGATAAGTTAAGGGAAATGCTGTTGGAAGTCTGAGAAAATGTACTATTGATCATTCTCCGACTGGCGAATCGAAAATAGTATATGGAAAATCGAAAAGCCAATCACCCCCGTAAGAGAGTTGCGCCCTACCTCCCAGCCGCCCATTGCGTTGGGCAGGCATTCACCAACCACTATTATCCTTGATGCACAAAGGAGAATGAGATAAATGAATATAGACCAGAAGGTTTTAGAACAACTAATACATTGGGGTTCTGACCTCAGTAAACCCCACAACTTTGACTTCTTTCTTTATTTCCAAACGGAAGAATCTGCGAAGCTGGCGGCAACTGTAATTGAAAGAGAGGGGTTTGAGATTGAAATACAGCCCGGTGCAGACAAGGAACAATGGTTGTGTTTGGCGATGAAAAAGATGGTTCCTGATGAGGAAGAATTAGTTGAAATTAGAAACTGGTTTGAGTCCATTGCTAAAGAATTGAATGGTGAATATGATGGCTGGGGAACAATGGTTACT
>CAZVFT010000104.1:0-7207 GCA_964626495.1 uncultured bacterium | reverse complement strand
TTTAACGAGAATTCCATCAAGTTTCTTAACGCAAATATTCAAAGGCCATTTAATATCTCCTATTATTATCATTGATAACAAAAAATACTACAACGATTGTATTTTTCTCTATCTTCACAAATGACGTGAATTAATAAAATAAATAAACTATTTTCGGGGTAACTCCTGCAATTGTTGGGATTGCAATTTAATTATTAGATTCGGTGAATAAATAAGATTAAGGAAGAAAATAATCAGCGATTGTATCAAGATCAACCGGGATTTGTTCACCGCTTTGGAGGTCTTTCACCTGAACCACACCTTCGCTCAGTTCGTCCTCTCCAATGATGATAGCGCTCACACAATTCAAGCGATTAGCTTCCCGAAGTTGGGATTTTAAGCTTCGATGAAGGATATCAAAATCTACAAAGAGTCCGACGTTACGAAGATCTATTCCCAATTTAAAAATTGTTGATCTTGCATTCTCACTGGCTGCAGCCAGATAAATTCTGGGAGCCGGTTCAAGACTTTCTAGTTTTTCCTCATCCACAGCGAGCAGAATCCGTTCTATGCCAGCAGCAAATCCTATAGCTGGTGTTGGTTTTCCTCCCAGATCTTCAACGAGGTCATCGTACCGCCCACCACCGCAAAGGGCATCCTGAGCTCCCAGTTTGGGGCTGATGATTTCGAAAGTGGTACGGGTATAATAATCCAGACCACGTACAAGTTGATGATCCTGTTCGTACGGAATACCAAGCTGGTCAAGATATGTCAGTACTTCATCGTAGTGTTTCCTATCATTCTCATCAAGAAAATCAAGAATGTGGGGTGCTTTTTCAAGGATGGTTTGCTCTTTAGGATTTTTGGTGTCCAGAATCCGCAGCGGATTTGTTTTTAATCTCTGTTGGCTGGTTTTACTTAATTGATCAGCGTGGTCAGAGAAAAATTCAATAAGAACGTCACGATACCTCCCTCGACTGGGTTTATTACCGATATTGTTTAGTTTTAAGGTCATAGTGCGAATGCCAAGTTCCTGGAGTAATCTATAGGCGCCGGCAATGACCTCAGCATCCTGTTCTGGATGAGGAGATCCAATAGCTTCAATACCAAACTGTTGAAATTGCCGCAGCCGTCCCTTTTGTGGGCGTTCCTGACGGAATAGAGAATCGATGTAATAGAGTTTAGTAACGCCACCAGAGAGAGCCAGATTGTACTGGATATAGGCTCGAATAACGGGAGCTGTAAGTTCTGGCTTGAGAGTTAGGCTTGTTTTTCCATGATCCAGAAATGTGTACATCTGTTTCGAGACAACATCACTGTCCTTACCAACACTTCGAACAAACAGATCTGTTTGTTCAAAAGCGGGAGTACGGATTTCCTTATATCCCCAGCGATTCATAAAATCGTGGACAGTCTGCTCTAAAACACGCCAGCGGGGAGTCTCATCAGGAAGAATATCCTTTGTTCCTTTGACAGATTGAAAAATTTTACTCATATATCGTTTTCCATTTCCATCATTTCATAAAGAATTTCAGATGCCTCATCATAATATTTTTCTGGAACGTAGATTTTCGCTTTTGTAATTGGGATACCAGATCCCCTTATGCCGAAGGCGGAAATCATAAAATCAGTTTTAATGTAGCATGGAATGAATGCATTTTCCAGGCTCTCTTTCACCATTTCAGCATAGATATCTCCACTAATGCTTTCCAGAGAAACCCATTTAACCTCTTTAGGGGGAATTTCGTCAGGCAATTTTTCAACCAGACCGGTGTTACAATCTTCACAAAATAAAATATCCTCTTTATACTCAGATTTGCACTCGGGACAAAACATTCTTAACTCCTGTGCTTTATGTTATTTTCACGATTATTATTAGGGGGGAAATTAGCTTTTGTTCTAATAGAAATCCAGAAGTTAAATTCCCGGCATGCTCCACCGACCCCCTTTGGATTCAACCTTAAGATCCTGGAGTGATGGTGATTTTACATTAATACGCAGGTAAAACCCTCTACCCATTCCAGATGGTGTCCACGTGAAATTGAGTTCCCAGCAGTGGAGATCACGATAGATGTTAAAATCGTGGCTCACTAATTTCTTTTCCATAAGGTCAAACCGTGTGCTGTATTGAACCCGCCATTTCTGGGTAATATGGATATTAAGACCGGTATTCATCCAAAAAGTTTTTCGTATGTTAGAGGGATTAGATCTATTTACTGAATAACGTATACTTATCCGAGCGTCCCATAACTTTTTTCCTGCACTTTGAGGACTTTCCATTTTTGTGACGCCGGTTGTGGGGGCAATGATATCTTCGGAGAGGATGGTATCCTGGTATGTGGTATCGGTTTTAGCTGTTTTTGAGGAGAGTGACTCAAGAGACTCCTTTGGAGGACTAAACCGTTTTCCTGAAAGGCGAAAACCTGTGGCAGCGCTAACCTGCTCTAACCTTGGAATGGGGACTCCCCGCTTGTTTGTGTTGAATTCATTAATTCTGTTATTCTCGTTATTCAATCGGTAGAAATCGTGCGTGAGTGAGATATCAAGACTGAGTTTTGGCGGTAAAGTGGCACGGATGGAAGATCGTAACTTGGACAGATTGAACTCTTGGGCGGTAAAGTTGTAACCGGTTCTCATATTCCAAGATAAGAAATTGATCTTTTTCTCCTTTTCATCCCTGACTACTTTTGCCTGAAAAACATTATTCACTGAAAGGTTCATACTGCGCTTTTCTCGTCGGGAGGTGGATCCAATTGAAGTGCCGCTATAGGGGTCGAATAAATGTTCGTTCTCTTGGCTGTCTTTCAATGTTTTGAAGTAACCAAAGTCATAGCCAAACAGAGGTTTTGAATAATCCGGCTGGAAGGAAAAACCGATTGAAGGTGTTAATGTATGGCGTACTGCTCGGAGAGGTCCTACATGAATGTGGAATAGCCCATAAATTTTTGTTTTGGAATTTAATGAAAGGGTACCAGTGCGTCTGGATAGAAATCCTTTAATTTCTTTTTTGTTAATGGGATTTCCATTAATATCGGCTGAATCTGCATCAAAGTAACGGGAGATCCACTCTTCTTTATAAGAGAATCGAGGAGACACGGTGATGTATTTGAATATTTTTTGTGGGGAGGAAAGATTGATACTGTGAACCCAGTTGGATTTAAACTCATGTTGTCGGTTTCCCCAGATGAGCGTATCTGGAATGAGTACATCAAGCGAATCCCTAAGTGAATCTGTTTCGTAAAATCCGGTTCCCATATTTCTCAGAGTACTGCTGTATGACCAATAGATGTTATGGAACCACCTTCTGGCTTTTTCCGACTCGGGGCTTTTGATTAGTTCACTCTGACCCCGGCGAAAGGATAACGTGGGAAAAGCTTCTGTGGTTTCAGTTAACTTAGATTCAGCATTATTGGGTGGTTCATAGTAAAAGGATACTGGATCAATTTTATTTCTGGTCATCAGATTGCGGGTCTGAGAAAGGTTGGCAGAGATGCTCCATTTCCACTCGGGCCAGCTTTTTGAATAAGAGGCTCTGGAGACGGCTTTTTGATTAAGGCGTGTGGATCGGTTGATTCCTAACTGGCGATTAAAATCATTGTCGCTGTAGTAGCTTGCATTAACATTCAGGGATTGATTCTTCCGTAATTTCTGATGGTGCTTCCATGCTACTGACCATTGAATGCTCTCTGGTTTTTCAAATAGATCCACAATGTTCCTGGAGGGAATGGTTCGGTTATACTTCAGATTAATATTTCCATTGAAACCGTATCGTTTTTTATAGCGATTATGATTTGTAAAAACAATCCCATGCTGATCATAAAAGTCTAACAGGAATTTACTGTCCCAGTAATTGTTTGGTGCCCAGAAATATCCAAGACCTTTTAAATATTGCCCGTGTAAACTGGTTTCACCGTATGAGGGCATAATCCAGCCCGAATGACGTTTACCACTCTGATCAGGAAACACAGCGAAGGGGAGTGCAAACACGGGGATACCCCCGAGATGAAGAACAAGAGGTCTTGTCACAATCAGCTCATCGGTGATCATTTTCATCTTATTGCTCCCGAAGTGGAAGTGAGGATTTGTGTCAAGATCACATGTTGTGTAGACTCCTTTTCTAACAAGAAATACGTCTGCCCCACGATTGCGGATCTCATCACCGCTGTAGTAGCCATCCTGCATTTCTGTTTTACCATGATTAACTCTACCACGCCCTGTGGAAAGATTGTATATCAATGAATTTCCAACCAGCGGATTTTTCCCCTTTTCGAGAAAGATCGGAAACGTATTTCCATCTACCACTCCCAGAGAATCGGTTTTAGGAACGGCATTGAGGAGGTTGTTCTCCCAGGTAACTTTGATAAATCCGGAGGTCAACTTAGTATCCTGATACTCAATTTGAGCAGATTTTGACAGTGCGGTAATTTGATCTGGAATAGTGTATTCGATGGTATCGGCTCGATAGTAGATGGGAGCGTTGATATCCTCCATCGTTTCAGAGGGGTGATATTCCCCCCGGGCTCCACCGACAATGTGAATGAAATCAAGATCATTTTTATTCGTGGAAGAATCGGTCTTAAAAAATAGAGTAATGGTATCCCCTGAAGCGATATTATTCCCCTGATAAATGGAATCCTCAAAAAGGTGATACAGATTAGTTGCCATTCCCTCCAGTCTAACGGAATCAAGAACTCCATCAATAAAGAACGCCTTGAGTTCCCTGCCAGTCATATCATTCACAAATTCCTGTACCATTGTAACTATAACCGTAGAATCTTCCTCTTGAATAGCTGTCTCTACTTTTCCTTCTGTGTGGTGGATGATATGTGCCTTATCCGGGATGGTGACGTGATGGAGCGTGTCATTACGATAAAAGAGATGGATTTCTTCACCAGACATTGTCTGTTTATCCTGAAACATAATGGGATCTTCCAGTAGAATCAGTGTTTCACTGTGAAAGTCGTATTGACTTTTCCCGCAGGTGGCTTTACGGTTTTCTTCTGAAATGTTGACATCTCCAGTAGCGGTGTAGTTTGCAGCTCTGTCTCCCTCTTTTTTCTGGTAGGTTAATGTTTGACTGGTAATGGTCTGTTTCCCCTGCATAAAGTGGACATTCCCTGATGCTATGCCACTATCGGCGTTTAAAAAATAGATTAATGTATCGGATATGAGGTCATACTCACCATCGGTGAAATGGATATTTGAAAACCCGGTGAGAATATCGTTTTTGGAATCAAAGACAAGCGAATCGAGTGTGAGTACCTGTTCATTTCTCACCATCAAAACGGAATCTACAAATGATCCAATGTCATCTCTTTGCCAGTAATATCCTCGTTGAGATGTGAGAATGACGTCTTTCTTTTGAAATTTGATATTTCCGGTAAGAATCTGTACAGACTTACCGTCGTCTTCTGTGATATTTTCCAGAACATCAGCGTGGATCAATCTCAAGTGTTCTTTTGGCTGAGCCATCATAAAAGTTGATAGAATAAAGAAAAGTATGAATGTGAGTGTTAAATTGTTCGACAGCACAGGTGTTCGGGTGGTCGAGTGTTTGAGTATGTGGATGTTCAGCGATTGAAGCGAATGGGTTGATAGATTACTCGTTAACACGTTAACTCCTTAGTATGAAATCAATACCTATCTTTCCACAATTTTTTCAATCGCTTTTTGATGAAATCTTCATACCCCTGTTCAGTTGGGTGGTAAAATGTCACCGGTTTCATTCCCTCTGGAAAGTAATGTTCTTCAACAAAATGGTCTTTCTCATCGTGGGGATATGTATAATCTTTTCCGTAATCAAGATTTTTCATCAGGTCAGTGGGTGCGTTTCGTAAATGCAGGGGGACAGAAGAGGTTCCCTTGCTTTGGATATTTTTTCTTGCCCGGGAGATGGCTTTGTAACTGGCGTTGGATTTGGGACAAGAAGCAAGATAGGTGGTCGTCTGTGCAAGGATAAGAGCTGCTTCAGGCATCCCAATGGTATGAACAGCCTGAAAGCCCGCTGTTGCAACCACCAGAGCCTGGGGATCAGCGTTTCCAATATCTTCTGAAGAAAGAATGATCAGCCGCCGGGCGATGAACTCAGGTTTTTCTCCTCCCTCAAGCATGGTAGCAAGCCAGTAAATAGCCGCATCGGGATCGCTCCCCCGCACCGATTTGATGAAAGCGGAAATTGTGTCGTAGTGATAGTCTCCTTTTTTGTCGTATATTTGTGTTTTTGCTTGAAGGGCACCTGACAGAGCCTTCTCACTGATGGTTAATGTATCATCCTTTTTTGTGCTGAGAAATAGGCTTGCTTCAAGGGTGTTCAGCATTTTCCGGGCGTCACCGCCGGCAGAGTGAATCAGGGAATCTCTCACACCCCTGTTGAATTTGATTTTTTTCTTATGTAACAGGATATCTGACTTCAGAGCGCGGGAAAGAATAGTTGAGAGAACTTTATTTGAAAGAGGTTTCAGTTTCATCACCCGGCACCGAGACAATAGAGGTGAGATGACCTCAAATGATGGGTTTTCCGTTGTTGAACCAATTAGGATGACTGTTCCCTCTTCCACCGATTGTAGAAGAGCATCCTGCTGTGTTTTACTGAAATGATGAATTTCATCAATGAATAGGATTGTCTTTTTCTTTAGAAGGGAATTTGTTTTCCCGATGTCGAGTATTTTCCGAACCTGTTTGACGCCTGAAGCAACAGCAGTCAGCGCATAAAAATCGGCGTTAGTTTCATTAGCAATAATTTTCGCCAGTGTGGTTTTGCCAGTGCCGGGAGGTCCCCAGAAAATAAGGCTGAAAAATTCGTTAGTTTTGATGGATTTGCGGAAAAGGGACCCTTTGCCGACAATATGTTCCTGACCAACGAAATCCTTCAAGGTAGTTGGACGAATGCGGTCAGCCAGGGGGGGTAGTGTAGATTTTTGTACTTCCATCATCTTGAAATTTAGACCTCAAAAAGAGGAAAATCAATGAGGAGTAAAAAATCCGAAATAGATGTCATACTTTTATATTTTAAAGAAAGTATGAAAGCAGATTGGTCAATCTGTTATTTTATAAAAATCCACAGAATGGATTTCAAGCCTTAGCCTTTTAGAAAACGTAAGCTGATAACTCAACTCTATTACCGTCAGCCCACATGCCTGCTCCCGACCAGTCGGGAGGGCTGGCAGGCGACCCCTGCGGGGATCACCGACGGGTACATTTTAAATAAGCCTCGGCATAGTCCTAGCCG
>CAZVFT010000103.1:0-7354 GCA_964626495.1 uncultured bacterium | reverse complement strand
GCCTGTCCGCCGTAGGGACGTAGGCGGGAAGGACTGGGCTATTGAAACAAAGACTTGTGACTTTATAGACAAACACTAATTAGTCAGTGAAGATTACTGCCTGTCAGTCACCAGCGCATCAACGACAGTTGGATCTGCAAGAGTCGAAATATCACCTAAATTGTCAATATCGTTTTCAGCAATCTTTCGTAAAATCCGTCGCATGATTTTACCAGATCGTGTTTTCGGTAAAGCCGGAGTGAACTGGATTTTATCCGGTTTTGCATGAGGACCGATTTCCCGTGTAACCGTCTTCAGAATATCCTGGTGAATCTCATCACTGGGCTCAACTCCACTCATCAAAGTGACATAAGCATAAATACCCTGTCCTTTAATTTCGTGAGGATAACCAACCACTGCAGCCTCAGCGACACCTTTCGCTTTGCCAATTCCACCTTCAACTTCGGCAGTTCCAATACGGTGACCAGATACATTCAACACATCATCCACACGACCGGTGATCCAGTAATAGCCATCCTCATCTCGGCGTGCGCCATCTCCAGTAAAATAGTATCCTTGGTACAATCCAAAATACGTCCTCCGGAATCGTTCGTGATCTCCGTATAGGGTTCTCATTATACCCGGCCATGCTGATTTAATTGCCAGAAGACCTGATACATTATTCCCTTCAATTTCCTTACCATCCTCGGTAAGGATAACAGGTTCAATACCAAAGAACGGGAAGGTCGCTGATCCAGGTTTCAAAGAGGTGATACCGGGTAATGGCGTTATTAAAATACCCCCGGTCTCTGTCTGCCACCAGGTGTCCATAATGGGACATTTTCCTCTTCCAATCACGTTATAATACCAGAGCCATTCCGGTTCCTTGATGGGTTCGCCTACTGTCCCCAACAATCGTAAACTGGATAGGTCGTGACTGTCAACCCAACTATTACCCTCCCTCATAAGAGCTCTAAGAGCGGTTGGGGCTGTGTAGAATATGTTGATTTTATATTTGTCCACAATGTCCCAGAAACGCCCAAAATCGGGATAATTGGGTACTCCTTCAAACATCAGGGTAACGGCTCGATTAGCAAGAGGACCATACACGATGTATGAATGTCCCGTTATCCAGCCGATATCCGCTGTGCACCAATAGATATCTCCCTCGTGATAATCGAAGATCAATTCATGGCTGTAGGAGGTATACACGAGATAACCTCCCGTAGTATGCAACACTCCTTTGGGTTTGCCGGTAGAACCTGATGTATACAAAATAAACAGGGGATCTTCAGCATCCATCTGTTCCGGTTCACAAACCGATTCCACCAATTCCATCTCTTCGTGCCACCAGAGATCGCGACCCTCTTCCATATTCACTGTCTGCCCTGTGCGTCTGACAACAAAGACGTTCTCAATGGAAGGAGTCTCTTCCACTGCCTTATCTGCATTGGCTTTCATGGGAATATTCAACTTTGTCCCACGAACTCCTGTATCTTGAGTGATCAGTGCTTTACAGGACGAATCGTTGATACGATCTCGAAGAGAATCAGAACTGAATGCCCCAAAAACAATGGAATGAACGGCACCAATTCGGGAACAGGCTAACATTGCGATAGTCAATTCAGGAATCATCTGCAAATAAATGCAAACCCGATCTCCCTTCTGGATTCCGTTCTTTTTCAAAACATTGGCAAATTTCTGAACCTCTGCAAGCAATTCACTGTAAGTGAAAGTGCACGATTCTTCGGGATCGTTTCCTTCCCAGATTAGTGCAGTCTGATCTCCATACCCAGCTTCCACATGGCGATCCAGACAGTTGTAGCTGACATTGAGTTTACCACCTTCGAAAAACTTAATGTTAGCGTTCACAAAATCGTATTCCATCACCTTATCCCATTTCTTAAACCAGGTAATCCGCTCAGCTATATCACTCCAGAAACCTTCCGGATCTTTCACCGATTTATCATACATTTCATGATATTGATCAAATGATTTGATATGTGCTCTTTTAACTACATCATCAGTCGGATGGTATTTAGTGTCGGTATTCATTATTCACTCCTCTTATGTATTGATTTGGATTATTGTTATTGAGTTATAAACGAATATTTAAATAGTGCTCGTATTATATCGGAAAAATACTCGTACTTGAAGTGGTAATTTATGTATGTATTTACCGGCAAAAATTTAAACACTTTAAAATTCATTACCAAAAAGAATGAAGGAGGATTAAACTATTTTTTCAATTGAACTTGATCTGAGGAATTCACTTTTCATCCATATAATTAATTCGTTACCATTATGATTATTTTCAATTTGTCTAACCTGACCAAAGTTGCTATTTTTCCCAAACAATTATTATCACTCTCATTTAGTATTCGTCACCAGAAAATAAATGAAAAAAACTTACTCGCTTATCGAACAGCTGCAACAATTACTCGGAAAAGATCGAGTAATTAGTGATCCTGATGAACTCATCGTTTTTGAATGTGATGCCTTAACTCTACACAAGAATATTCCGGAAGTGGTGGTTCTTCCAGAATCGACAGAGGAAGTATCCGCTATAACAAAACTTTGCAGTGAACATAAAACTCCTTTTTTAGCGAGGGCTTCTGGAACGGGGTTAAGCGGAGGTGCCACGCCGGCAAAAGGCGGAGTCATTATTCAGCTTTCCCGGATGAACCAGATACTAAAACTTGATTATGAAGATGAAATCGCTGTAGTACAACCCGGTGTAATAAATCTCCACCTGACAGAAGCGGTCTCTTCGCGGAACTACCACTTTGCTCCAGATCCCTCCAGCGAAAAAGCCTGCACCATTGGCGGGAACGTCGCTGAAAATGCTGGTGGACCTCATACGTTAAAATACGGTGTCACCACCAATCACGTCCTCGGGATGAAAACAGTTATGCCAACAGGGGAAATCGTGGAATTAGGAGGACACTGCGAGGACTCCCCGGGATATGATTTAACAGGACTTTTTACCGGTTCTGAAGGAACATTCGGAATCATAACAGAGGTCACCGTTAAGCTCACCCGCAATCCGGAATCTATAAAAACGCTACTCGCCGTTTTCAACTCCACAGAAGACGCCAGCATCAGTGTGTCCAATATCATTGCAGAGGGAATCATTCCTGCTGCAATGGAGCTTATCGATCAATTAGCTATTTCAGCAGTAGAACAACATTTGAATGTGGGGTATCCCACCGATGCAGCGGCGGTTCTTCTGATTGAAATTGACGGCATTGCAACATCTTTAGATGAAGAAGCGGAGCGCATCCGGCAGATTTGCCTGTCCAATGGAGCGATGATTGCTCAGATAGCAAGGACTGACAAGGAGCGGGAAGACCTGTGGCGTGGTCGGAAAGAGACTGTTGGCACTCTGGGAAAAATCACTCCCGCCTACTACACAAATGATGGTGTGGTTCCACGGTCAAAACTACCTAAAATTCTTACTGAAGCTTTCCATATCGGAAATAAATATGGTCTTCGAGTGGCTAATATATGTCACGCCGGTGATGGAAACATCCACCCGCTTATTCTTTACAATCCTGACGACAAAAATGAAGTTGAGAATGCCATAAAAGTGTCTAAAGAAATTATCAAAAAGTGCATTGAATTAGGTGGGTCTATTACCGGTGAACACGGAGTTGGTACTGAAAAAAGTGAATACTTAGGAATGATGTTTTCAAAGGAGGATCAGGAACAGATGAAAAAAATTCGTGACGTATTTAATTCGGATCACCTGCTCAATCCCGGTAAGATTTTCCCCACTCAATCAAAACGCAACAAGATTAATCCCAAGAGGACGAAGAAATTGAAAGGTTGGCTTTGAAATCGCCTGAAACAATTGGAAATAAACTGAAATCCATATTTTCCACAGAGGAAATAACACCTTCTGAGAAGGGACTCCCCACCCAACTGACCGTGTACCCCTCAACAATCGGACAGGTCTGCGAACTGGTTAAACTGGCAAGGAAGGATCAGATAACATTATTCCCGCTCGGCGGTGGTACTCATCTCTTTTCCTACGGGAATAAATTCCTGGATGTAGCTGTTTCACTGAAAAGAATTCCATCTGCTCTCGACCACTCTCCTGCTGATCTGGTAGCTACAGTTCCAGCCGGAATGACATTTTCTTCTGCTCAAGAACAGCTATCTAAAAATGGACAAATGATCTCACTGGATTCTCCACACACTAACTCTTCCACCGTTGGGGGTATTATTGCTTCTAATTCGTTTGGACAGAGAAGATACCGCTATGGAACAGCTCGAGATTGCGTACTTGAGACAACTCTAATAAACAGCAAAGGTTTAGCGGTTAAATCAGGAGCTAAGACTGTAAAAAATGTAAGTGGGTACGATTTGAACAAACTGTACATCGGTTCATTTGGAACACTGGGAATTCTCATAGATATCACCTTTAAATTATACCCAATTCCTGAAAAGAGAGTGACAATTTCAGCAGATTTTGAAAGTCCTGACAAAGCACTAAAACTAACTACTGATCTCAGAAAAATTCCTTTAGATATAGAAAGCACCTGCATCATTAGTGGAGTATGGAACCCATCGGGTGGAACAAACTTGACATATTTCATCACTTTGGCAGGTTGTGAAAAAGTGGTAACTCCCCAAATAGATCGCCTGCTTTCCACAAAAAAAACCAGTCCAGAACTAAATTGCACGACTCTTTCTTCAGCCGAATCTGACCGTTTCTGGAGTGTAGTTAATCAAACATATCCTAAAGATGGAAGCAACGCTATAATTACAGTTACTAAAAAGTATCTAAAGTTATTCTTTAATTCAATATTCCCTTATTTAACCACAGATTATTCCCTGAAAATTTTCCCGGATTCAGGTATCGTTTACATTCACTGCCCTGAAGATGATGATACTTCTGAATTTATCAAATTCGTTATTGACACTATCCGATCGCTCGGTGGCTATTTGGAATTTTTATCACTACCTCAAGAGTCAATATTCGAACGATGGCCAATCCTGCCTTCTTCTCTTCCCTGGATGAAAAAGATTAAAATGGCACTGGACCCAGAGGGAATATTTGCACCCGGTACATTCGTGGGAGGAATCTGATGTCTCAAACTGGCTCATACTCTTATCCTACTGACCTATTCTCCAGTGATGAAAGGAAACTCCTCCAGGAATGTATCCATTGCGGATTGTGTCTTCCCACCTGCCCTACGTACGTTGCAAACGGAATGGAAATGGACAGTCCACGAGGGCGGCTGTATTTTATGAACTCTGCTCTTGGTGGAAGGATCGGTTTGACAGACTCTTTCATAAAACACACCGATCTCTGTCTCATCTGTCGTGCCTGTGAATCTGCCTGCCCATCGGGAGTTAGATTCGGACAATTGATTGAAAAAACGCGTAACTTCGTTTCTCCTCACAGAAAACAAACCAGAATAAACAGATGGATATCATATACAATTCTTCGGAGGATTATTCTTTCTCATAGAACCCTTTCCATCCTTACAGGAGTTATCTGGCTTTATCAACAGACTGGAATTCAATGGCTCACAATCAACACTCCAGTAAAATATCTTTTCCCAAAAAAAATTAGAACTCTTCAAAATACACTGCCTAAAATCCCCTTAAAACGATTTGGGAAAAACGAAACCCAAATTTTCCCGGCAACTAATGAAAAACAGGGACGTGTTGCCCTCTTTACGGGGTGTGTTATGGATCATATTTTCCCCGATGCTCATGCATCTACTATCCGGATCCTTAACTGGAATGGCTTCGATGTGGTTATCCCAAAAGAGCAAACCTGCTGTGGGGCCATTCATAGCCATTCCGGTGATCTGGAAATGACCAAACAACTTGCCCTAAAAAATATCTCAGCTTTCAATGACAGCACCTTCGATGCAATTGTCGTAAATGCTGCCGGCTGCAGTGCACAATTAAAAGATTATCACCACATTTTTCCCAATGACCCTGAAGTTGACGGGTTTATCCAAAAAGTGAAAGATGTGACAGAATTTTTATCTGAAATTGATTTTCGTGTTCCAGAATCTCCCTTGAATCGAAAGGTGGTCTATGATGAACCGTGTCACCTCATCCACGCCCAGGGAATCACGAAAGAGCCCAAAAAATTGTTAGACAATCTTCCTGGAGTGACTTTACTTTCCCTGCCGGAGAGTGATCACTGCTGTGGGAATGCAGGTATCTACATCGTTACACAGACAGAAATGTCAATGGAAATCCTCGATAGAAAAGTGAATTTTATTAAACAGTCAGGTGCTGATTTGATTATTACTGCTAATCCAGGATGTCAAATACAACTCGAATGGGGAATACGACGGCAAAACTTATCTATGAACGTCTTGCACATTGTTGATCTTATTGACAGAATGTACCAGAACGAACCAAATTATCCCTCTAGAGTCCGAAACGGAATTTAGGCTTTAGCCTTTTAAAAAATCCTGCAATTGGGGGTATAGGGGTATAAGGTATAGGGGAATCCTTCGACCTTTTGGCAGGCTCAAGACAACGCAGGCTCAGGACAGGTCAGGGAATTAGGAAATTTATAACTTAATGTTAAACAACGATTATGAATGGTGAGTTTGTCCGGCTCCTGACAAGCGGAAAAAAATGAGCCCCGTTAATTTACCCTCGAGAAATTCTTTTTCCTCTGAAGAGCACGCCTGTTAACGGGACTCATCAATAGTTTAATAGAAAATTTTATATCTTGTCAAGAAACTTTTTAAATTTTTTTTCAACTAACCTGGATTCTTCGCTCACAAAAAAAACGGAGTGTATAACAACATAATAAACAACAGGTTTGGTAAATTATTTTGGAAAATAATTTCACAATTTACTATATATTTATGTCAAATAAGTAAAATTATTCGTTTTCGTAAGTTTGTGTGATCCAGAATATAAACGACAATTGAAAATTATTCCGAAGGAGTACCTGTAGGAAATATTTATGATTGAATATTAAAAACCTGTCCGACCCATGACGGATTGACGATTTTCTATTCCTTATTAAAATGCTTAGTACATAATGTTAACTAACAATCAATTCGTCGGTGATCCCAAGCGAAGCAGGGTCGCCGACGATTTTCAGTGATACAGATATGTCTATTTTTAGTCTTTCAAAGGTTTCCCGCCAAAATAACAGGCGGACAGGCGAACCTTTGAAAGATTGAATTAATTTTACCAGCCACCAGTTACCAGTTGCCAGTAACCACTCACCAGATACCAGCCACCAGTACCAATCCCCTTTAAGCCCCGATACGCTACGCCTATTGTAACCTCATTTCAATTGGTGAAAACCGCTACGGGACAGGCCCTGTAGAAATATGCTAAGCATTTCACAGGACAAGCGGGTCTATTATTTTCAAGAAAA
>CAZVFT010000102.1:0-7399 GCA_964626495.1 uncultured bacterium | reverse complement strand
GAGCAAGGGAACCTGCCCCTCAACTGGCGCTATTTTAACCGGACAGTAGTGATTTGCGAATTCAACAATTCTTCACTTAAATAAATGTATTTTTTATAATATTCAGCAGCTTTCTCAAAATCTTGTTTTCGCTCATACATATCTCCCAAATATGAATAGGATCGCTTCAAGGATTCTTTTATATCAAGCTTTTTAGATAGAACCATGGATTCGTCAATACATTTTTTCGCTTGCTCGAAGTCATTCAATACCGTATAAACACGACCCAAATTATTTTTTATCTTCAACTCGTCAATTTCAATGTTAATTTTCTTTTGAACATCTAACGCTTTTTAATAATTAATAAGTGATTTCTCCGGATTTTCAAATTTTAAATACAATCCGCCAATGGAATTATAAATCATAGAAACACTACTGCGATCATTTTTCTTTTTTACAATAATCAAGGCTCGTTTATAATACTCGAGTGCTTTTTTCTTTTTACCTAATCTTTTTAAAGTATTCGCTGCATTGCACAATGCACCTGTGTATAAGTCATCATTAACCTTTTCACAAAAGGCGATGATTTTTTCGAAATAGATTAGTGCCTGTTGAAATTGTCTTAAATAAAAATGAGCATTGCCGATACTATTTAATATTGAGCCATATTTTTTCTCATCTTTTTTAATCGTCTTGGATTTGAGTGCGATGTTAAGATATTTTAATGCACGGACATATCGTCCTTGATCCAATAACACTGAAGCATATTTACCGGAAATTTCTTCATACAGTTCCTGTAATCCTAATTGCTCACACATTACCATAGATTTTTTAAGGTACTTTGCGGCATCAGAAAATCGGTTCTCTTTCATTGCTTCCTTACTGGATTGAAATAAACGAAATATTTTATCGTGTTTATTTTGATTATTATTTATGTATGTTTGTTTTCGTTTCATTTTTTCTCACACTATTTCTTAAATGATCGATACTTGTTGAAAATTGATAATACCTAAATCATCCTGAGTAAGACTGTTTACCAAAGTGGTACCTTGCTGTGCAGGAATCAGAACTTTAATGCTGTCTGCTTTGCTTGTCTGGGCAAAAATATTACCAGCAGATAGTATAAGCAAGAAAAGTCTGATGCTGTACTTGGCTAACATGTTCATTAACGATACTCCAGCATTACAGGTTACTAATTTAACTCAAGTTTCGCACTACTTACATATTTTTTGGCGAGAACTCTCATTACATACCCCCTCCGCTATAGACGGAGACCGCTATTCCCAAAGGGATCTTCGACTAGAGGAGACTTAAGCAATTGATAGAAGTCACAAGTTATCACAACACCAGAAGTCCCCTCCCTGGAGTGGTGCCCCGAAACGTTCACTTCGTCCTCTCTCGGGCCAGGGTAAGACGGGGTAGGTTATTAAGTTTTTGACGGTACATACCGAAAATGTGTTATTCCCCAGATCCGACAAATAGATGTTTGTTCAACATCCCCTTTAGCTCATATTCATCAAGATTCAGGTGAAAAACACCGTTCATTGCTATAGAAATCCTTTTTTTCTCCTCCGAGATTACTACTGCAATAACATCTGTCTCTTCCGTAATACCAAGAGCTGCTCTATGTCTTGTCCCCATTTCTGGGTCTACAGCATCACTTTCGGTTAATGGTAAAATACACTGAGCTGCCTCAATAACATCATTTTGAATAATCACAGCTCCGTCGTGGAGAGGTGAATCGGGGTTAAAAATGGATACGAGAAGCGGTGCTGATACTTCTGCTTTCAGCGGATTTCCTGCCTCTTTAATAGATTTCAATCCAGTATCCCGTTGCAGCACAACAAGCGCACCCCAACCACGGTCTTGCAGGGTTACACTGGCTTCAACCACTGCATCAATAGTCTTTGAAGTCCCCACTCGAAATAACGTTCGAAAAAATCGGGTTCTTCCCACATAAATCAGTAGACGGCGAAGTTCAGGTTGAAAAAGAATCACAAAAGCTACCACCCAGACAGTTTGAACCTGAGTGACTATCCAGCTCATCCCACTCATTCCTACCGCACGGAAAAGGAACGCAGCAATGAAAATAATAATCAATCCAACCAACATATGACCTGCTCGGGTCCCTTTGAAATAGTTGAAAAGTTTTACAAATAGCCATGTCACCAACAAAATGTCAATAACATCTAAAAATGTAATGGTAACAAAACCGATTTTAAAAAGAGTCACGTTATAGCTCCTTCCCTTTTAATCGCATCAGCAATGATAGACACTCTCTTCATCTCCTTCACATCGTGAACCCGAACAATTTTCGCTCCTTTTAAAATGGATGCTGTAACAGCTGCTGCTGTACCTTCCACCCGTTCCACAGGAGGAAGATTGAGTGTCAGACCAATAAAGGACTTTCTGGAAGGCCCAACCAAAACGGGAAAGCCAAGATTTGCAATGCGATCAAGTGAGTGAATAATAACAAAATTATCGTTTAACTTTTTCCCAAACCCAATACCGGGGTCCAAAATAATCTTCTTCCTGTGAATACCATTCTTCACAGCGTAGTCGATTTGTTGTTGAAAAAATGCAACTAATTCCTCTATCAAATCCTCATAATTGGGATATTTTTGCATATTTTTGGGGGTCCCCTTAATATGCATAATAACAATATAGGCATCAGAGTCAGCAACGACATTTACCATTTCAGGATCAAATGTTAATCCACTAATATCGTTGACAATTTTAGCACCAGAGGAAAGAGCTTTTCTGGCAATATCGGCTTTATAGGTATCAATTGAAACAGGAATATTGAACCGAGTCGAGATCTCTTGAAGAACGGGAAGAACCCGATGCTCTTCTTCTTCTTTTGGAACTGGATCCGCCCCCGGACGTGTGGATTCTCCACCCACATCAATGATGTCAACTCCCTCCTCTATCATCTCCTCAGCTCTCTTTGTCGCTGAACCCTTAGAAAAATATAGCCCGCCATCCGAAAATGAATCAGGAGTTACATTTAACGCACCCATAATTAATGTTCTATCCTGTTGTAAAAATCCCATCACAAATCAGACTTTAAAAAAATGACTACATTCACTCTAAGAATGTAGCCGTTTTCAATGAACTGTTCAAAAGTTTCTATGACAAATTTTCTTCTTTTTTCCCCTGTTTCTTTCGTGGAGATCCGGCTTTTTGCTGGCTACCTTTTCGTTTTGATATTTTCTTCTTAACCGACGTTAGATTTCTCCTCTTTTTCAACTTTTTTCCCGACAATACTTTCTTCAAGTCCTCTCCATCAATAGTTTCATATTCCAACAGCACATCAGTCAGATCATGAAGTTTTTCCATGTGCTCCTTCAGGATATTTTTCGCTTTTACTTCGGCATTGCGAACGATTTTCGATATCTCTTCATCAATCATCTTTGAGGTGGTTTCACTAAAATCACGATGAGTAGCAATTTCCTTTCCTAAAAATATCTCTTCCCTCTTCTTACCAAAAGTAAGAGGACCCATTTTTTCACTCATTCCCCATTCACATACCATTTTTCGAGAGATTTCAGTGGCATGTTCAATATCATTTCCAGCTCCCGTAGATAGTTCATTAAAAATGAGGTCTTCAGCAGCACGACCCCCCATCAAAACTGCAAGCTGAGCCTCAATGTATGATTTTGGATAATTGTGTTTTTCATCAATTGGCAGTTGAGCAGTAAGCCCCAATGCACGACCCCGGGGGATAATTGTCACTTTATGGACAGGATCGGCACTTGGAATAAAGTTTGCGACCAGTGCATGACCCGACTCGTGATAAGCAGTAAGTTTTTTCTCTTCTTCACTCAGAATCATACTCTTCCGCTCAATACCCATCATTACCCTATCCTTTGCATCCTCGAAGTCGACCATATTAACCCTTTTCTTCTTTTTCCTGGCTGCCAAAAGTGCCGCTTCATTCACAATATTCGCCAGATCGGATCCTACAAGACCCGGTGTTCCCCTGGCTACCATTTTAAGATTCACATTCTTCGCCATAGGAATATTTTTAGTATGCACTTTCAAGATACCGAGACGCCCCCTTAAATCAGGAATATCAACGACAATCTGTCTATCAAATCGACCCGGGCGCAGTAAGGCAGGATCCAGGACATCAGGACGATTAGTCGCTGCAATGACGATTACACCTTCAGTCCCTTCAAATCCGTCCATTTCAACCAGAAGCTGATTCAACGTCTGCTCACGCTCATCATGACCTCCACCCAAACCGGCACCACGATGGCGACCCACTGCGTCTATTTCATCAATAAAAATAATGCTGGGAGCTGCCTTCTTTCCCTGGTCATACAAATCCCTAACCCGTGATGCCCCTACTCCTACAAACATTTCCACAAAATCAGCTCCACTCAAACTGAAAAATGGGACATTAGCTTCCCCTGCTACAGCTCGTGCCAGAAGTGTTTTACCAGTCCCGGGAGGTCCCAGTAAAAGTGCCCCCTTCGGGATCTTTCCACCAAGCTTTTGAAACTGTTTGGGATTCTTCAAAAATTGTATAATTTCCATCAATTCTGTCTTGGCTTCCTCACAGCCTGCCACATCGGTAAAGTTTGTTTTTGGCATATCTGGTGAGAGCAGCTTTGCTCGACTCTTACCAAAACTAAAAATTCCTCGACCGCCAACTCCACCCCCCTGCATTCGTCTCATAAGAAAAATCCAAAAAGCAATCAGTAACAACCACGGTGCCATACTGAATAGATATCCAGACCAGTCTACTTTCTCATTTTTAAAACTGTACCTCAAAGAATATTCATCCCATTCAGCCAGCACAGACTCATCGATATATGGAAGAATAACAACAAAACGATCAAATTTCCCTAATTCCTTACCGTTAACAATGCGATTCATTTCAACATTAAGTTTGCCATGAAAATTATCCCCCATAATAGTGGCTTCTTCGATGAGATCGTTCTTTAAATATTCCTGATATTCATAGTATTGAATATCAACTTCTCCTCTTCCCTTTCTGGTAAACAAGTTTGATAAAAAAATAGCCGCAATTATTATAGCAACCCAAATAACAGATGTTTTCCCCGCCTGTCTCCAATTAAAGATTTTTTTATCATCCTTTCGATCGGGTGGCTGAATACCACGTTTCTTAGGTTTGCTACTTCGTCTGGATTGTTTTGTTTTCTTAGTCATTGTCTTAGTCTTAGCCTAAATTAATCGCCACTAAGAGCGCTAAGCAACACAAAGTAATGATAATAATATGGTTAACAGAAACATATCATCATATATTATTTTACGATTGAAATTATTAATTTTATTCGTAAATCGTTTAATATCATTCATGTAACTTGGCGAACTTGGCGGCTAATGAATTATTAAGGTTAGCTCGGAAACGAATTTTTTTTAATTTCCCCCATCAATCTGATTAAAGATGTAAATACCCTTTAAGTTTCTCTTTTTTTGGTTGTAATCCAAACCATATCCAACAACATAATCTGAGGGAATCTCAAAACCAATGTAATCTATATCAAAATTTAGCTGAGCTACTTCTTTTTTAAAAAGTAAAGTTGCTATTGACAGAGAGGATGGATGCGCTCCCTCCAATCTCTCTTTGAAAAATTGCATCGTGAGTCCTGTGTCCACAATGTCCTCAACGATGATAACATCTCGCCCGGTGATATCAGCTGAAATGTCTTTAAGAAGGTGAACTGTCCCACCTGAACGAGTCCCGGTGTAACTATGCAACTTAATAAAATCGACTTCACAATCAACGGAGAGTTCTCTAACCAAGTCTGCCATAAATATAAACGATCCGTTGAGTACACCGATCAATATCGGTGTTTTCCCTGTGTAATCTGAAGATATTTCTTCTGCAAGTTGTTTTACTTTTACTTCTATTTCCTTTTCTGAAATCAGTAACTTCATAATCTACTCACCTCCCCGTGTTGTTATTTTCCCAAATTATGCGAGCTATTACCTCTGTTTCCGATGACACTTTGAAACGGTCATCCAGAGTAACCCCGCATAACCATACGATATCCTTTCCTGCAGTAAGAACATATTGCTTCTGTTTCGTAAAGCGGTCAATTTTTTTATCAATTAATATGTCACTTACCTTTTTAAAGCCTGTCATTCCCAATGGTTTCATTCTGTCACCCTGTTTCCATCGTCGAAGGTTTAATTTCTTATCCCTCAATTTAGATATATCAATGTATTCAATATTTGGATCAATATTGAATTCCGGATAATTATTCAGCCTGTCAATTGTAAATGTGTGATCGTCAACAGCAATCTTCGTATGTTGTTTAAGAAAAAATGAAAATTTTTCCTCTCTACCTGAAATGTCGCCTTCTTCTTTATGAATCAATAATCTATTCCTATCCATCAATAGGGTCCAGTAATTAGGAAGTGTTAATTTTTTCCCGGTTGTGGCATTTTTCAGAAAATTACTTAATTCATCCCAGATGTGCCGACGCCAACTACTGGTTCCTTCACTGTCGGTAACAAGATCCAATATAAGCCGTTTTTGAATCAACACGGGTTCCTTTTCCAACCGATTGACATCAATTGCAAATCTGTTAAAATCCGTCTTAACACTCAGTTCTTTTCGTAGTTTACCCACATCTGTTGAAATTACTTCAACCATTTCTTCAGCAATTTCTGGAAGGCGGCTCATTGTACCTGCAAGATTTGGATTTAATTCCTTTAATAGTGGAATTACTTTATGCCGAAGATAATTCCTGGGAATTGATAAATCCCTATTTGACAAATCGTCACGATAGGAAAGATCATTATCTTCTGCATACTTGATGATCTCTTTTTTTGAAAAAGGTAATAGAGGTCGGATAATCTTTCCGTTTTTTAACCGAATTCCCATCAAACCCTGAATCCCTGATCCCTCAATAATTCTCAGGAGAATCGTTTCTACCTGATCATCGGCGTGATGTCCCGTGGCGATCCAATTATAATTCTTTTTATCAGAAAGGTCAGTTAAAAAAGCATATCTTTCACGACGGGCAAAAGCTTCCCAGCTTTCTCCGGATTCTACCTGCTGATTTTTTAATGAACATGTAAAAACACGCAGTCCATACTTCTTAGCGAGGGAAATTGTGAATGATTCATCCTTATCAGAAGCCATACCCCGGATTTTATGATTAAAATGAGCAACAGTTAGAGTCAAGTCATATAAAGCTTGCAAATTCACCAATAAATCCAGGAGAACAACAGAATCTACACCGCCAGATACCGCAACAAGTCCACAGCTTGAACGAGAAATCAATCCTGTAGTCTCGTTATTCTGATTAAACAATTCAAGAAGGGATTTCTCCTTTGTCTTAATCACCATAGTAGAATTTAAGAAAAAATGGAATTAAAATAATTATTAGCTTTATTAATTCACCAGCTTTGTAATTTTGTAAACGGGGCATATTAATTT
>CAZVFT010000101.1:0-7491 GCA_964626495.1 uncultured bacterium | reverse complement strand
TAAATATTTTATCCTTCAACCCACGATTAATTTTATATCGACTGAATTCCATCCGAATGGATCCATTGAAGTCATCACTTTCGGAATCATTTGGAATACGATGCCGCTCACCAAAGGGACCTCCTGAGTGTCCTCGATTTCCGATGGTGGCAAGGAAATCACCACCGAAATGAAAATTCATTTCTGTTATTTTCGGCAAATATATACCCTCTTCAATTTCTTCAAATTCGTTACTCACAGACATCACCTTCATATCACCCAAATACGACTCCATTATTGTAATGACCCAATACTCGGAATTTATCCAAAGACGTGTAATCAAATTCACTGAATCCAGAGAGCTCAGGTCATTAAATCTAAATACTACGGAATCAGTATTGATTGCCCCCTCTATTATCCAATGGTGATGTCCCATCAACAAAGTAGAATCCACAACAAATGGCTGCATTAATCTATTAAAAGTTGTAAGCGGTGAGGACGTTACTCCTGTTTTCGGAACAACTGCAAATCCGTCAGTCTCAATTTTTACCTTATCCGGCTGTTTGAAATACAATTTCACCACTTTCTTGGGCATCCGGAATCTCGGCATATTCACGGAAATTTTTACTTTTACAGTATAATCCTCGACCTTTTTGAATTGTGTAATCAGACTGTCAAGAATAGATGTTACCGAAATTTCCCTTCCTGCCAATTTTCCAGAATTCGGGGCAGAATCTATTTGTGTAAAACTTGCACAGGTCACTATAACCAGTGTAAGAATTATGTTATTCGTTCTTTTTAACCTCATCAGCAATTATGTTAAAATATCCTTTCGAGTAAATACAGAAAAACTAACTCCCAGAAAACATAAAGAATAGGTAAATAGGATTAACAAACTTTTTCCAATATCACCCCAGGGAATGGGATCATAAAAAGCCTTTTTCCAGATATCAAAATAAGTGGTAAATAGCCACGGCTTAATTTTTTCGAACAAATCTAGCGGGATGCTGGAAACAGCCAGAAAAACAATCAATACAGCCATGGCACCGATGATGGGGCCTATTCCGTTGTTCACCATTGATGAAAACATAAAACATAATGTCGCCACCACACTCATCACCCCAATTGCAAATAGAAATGAAAGAGCAAATCTGAGCCAGGCTGTTTCAGGGGGTAATATCAAAACCCCTTTGTGAATAATCATCAGGTCACCTGTTCCTAACCAGAGTGAGCCAAGGCCAAGGCTCATCATCGCAAAAAATAAGATTAATATTGCTGTGTAAATGTAGGTAGCAAACAATTTTGATAATAAGATTTTCCAGCGAGAAATGGGTCGTGTCAGATAAATCCGAAATGTCCCTGCTGCGCCTTCTCCAGCAACCACATCTCCAGCTACCAGCATCACGAGAAATGGAATATGCACCCATAAAAAATTCATCACAATGTACGTGGCAAGAAATCCATTGAATAATGTTCCTACAGTCGTGAAAACACCTTCCAACTGGTGTGTCATTTCCCTGTGAATTTGTCCTCCACCAACTTTGAAACCCCACAGAATCAGTGGCATCAAAACAGCAATAGCGATAAAACCGATAAAACTTCGCCACTTACCGGAAATTTTAATCAGCTCATTTTTAATCAACATCAGAAACATACTATAATCTCTACAATACTTCTTCGGTCAGTGATAGAAAATAGTCCTCGAGAGACCTCCGCGGAATAACTGATGTTACTTCCAAGCCGTTTTCTACCAGAGCTTTGGTTATTTCTGGTAACCGATGAGTGGTTACTCCAACCTTCAACGTATTCCCGATCACATTTACATTTTTTACAAAATCGAATTGATCTACTATTTTTCGCGCCTTCTCGATAGGGGTCACATGAATTTCTGCAACAAACAAATCGGTCTCTTTCAATAAATCATCTACCTGCCCTGATATGATCAATTTCCCCAGATCAATGATAGCCATAGAGGTGCAGACTTGTTCTACTTCGTGCAGAAGATGTGAGGAGAGGAAAATGGTGATTCCCTCTGATGCAAGCGATTTGATGAGATCTCTTACCTCCTTCATACCGCGAGGATCAAGACCACTCGTCGGTTCATCAAGAATCAACAACCTTGGCTTACTCAATAGAGCTTGAGCTATACCCAATCTCTGTTTCATCCCGTGAGAGTAAGCTTTTATTTTATCATTCCCTCGATCAGAAAGTCTCACCATTTCCAGCACTTCATCAACTCTGGATCTTGAGACACCCTCCAAATCCGCCAGAATCTGGAGATTACGTCTTGCTGAAAGATTTTTATAAAATGAAGGTTCTTCAATAACAGCCCCCACGCCATGAAGAACCCTATTACGAAAGGGGATGACAGACTGTCCAAAAATATTAATCTCTCCCTTATCGGGTTTTACCAGTGCGAGCATCATCCGAATGGTTGTGCTCTTCCCCGCACCGTTAGGTCCAAGAAATCCGAATATCTCTCCCTCGCCAACATCAAAGGAAAGATTATCCACAGCTTTACGATGACCGTATGACTTAGTCAGATTAGATACACTCAGGACATATTCAGTCATAAAAATAGTACCATTCGTTTAACAAATGGACAGAAAAGGTGAGGTGATCTGATGGAATCCACATCTATTCAAACGATTACTGATATTCATATCGCTTCCGGCAGGTTGGTTCCCAGTTCCAAACTCAGGGTAAATTTATTTTATGGATTCACCCAGCTTTACGCCTTCCATACTAACTATAATCGTCGGTTTTGGACATGAATGACCTTCCTCTTCCTCGCCAGGTTCATGGTGTTCAGTTTTATGTTCCATCTTAGCAGTCTCTTCAACTGAAATAATCATCACCTTTCCCGTAACCTCTACATATTTTCCCTCACAATCTATTGGAACTGCAACAGAATGATCCAGACTTTTTGTGATTATAGTATGACCAGAGCCATCATCCAGCTCCAACCAGCATCCAGACCCTTTGCAGACTCCAGCAACTTTCCCCTTCAACTTCACCTGTTTTTCTGCAAACTCTTCGGGATTATTCAGAATTGATTTTGCCGTCGTCACATCCGTTAATGTAATAGGAGAACCAAAGGACGACCATGTAATATTCTCCTGTTTCGAGCAACCTGTGACTATCAACAGAACTACTGCAATCAAGAGTATAGAACTGAACCGTTTCATTTTTTTCCCTTTCTTTTTATTTGTTGTTGATTTCAAATGAAACATTCATCCCGACCTGTCGGGACAAAAAAGGATTAAAATGTTAAATTATTTTTGACCAAGATTAACCGCAAAGCACGCGATGTTCACGCCAAGGCTGCAAAGAAAATTTAATTATTCTTAGCGAACTTTGCGGTTAAAAAAGGTAGTGTATTTTCAGATGAAAACATCTGTCATTAAATCTCAATTTTTTACTACGTTACGTTATCTATTTTTCCTTCCATACTTATTTTTTCCCGACCAATAATGTCACAGTCCCCATATTGAACTGATGATAATGGATGTCCTGAAATCCCACATCAGTAAATATTTTCCTCAACTCCTCTATTGAGTAAAATCCCTCGATAGAATCAATAAGATAAGTGTAAGCTCTTAAATCTTTAGGGAGAAGCAGATTCCCCATTTGCGAAATAACTGTACGAAAATATAACCAGTTGAGGGTTTTTACCAGAAGATTATGAGTACGGCAGAACTCAAGAAACCCAACTTTACCACCAATTTTAATAACGCGATGAATCTCCAGTAGTGCCTGTTTGAGATTTAATAGATTTCGTCCTACAAAACCCGCTATAACCCCATCAAACACCTCATCTGCAAATGGAAGGGTTTCGCCATCGGCAATGGTAGCGGAAAAATTCTTCAAACCTTTTTTATCCATTTTTACCCGGTATCTTTCCACCATTTCTGGAACTAAGTCGAGAGCGATTACTGTAGCATTAGATTGGCGACTGACGGCAATTGAAAAATCTCCCGTCCCAGCTCCCACATCCAGAATCAGATCGCGGGAATCAAATTCCAGTAGTGTGGAAGACTTTCTTCGCCAACGAATATCGTTTCCAAGGCTGAAAAGGTGATTAAAAAAATCATATCGTCTGTGGACCTGGCGGAACATTCTTGCCATATCCCGTTTTTCTTGTATATGAAAAGAGCCCCGATAATGAGACTCTTCAGAGTTTGGTCTGTATCGAGTCACTATTCAGTTACGACAACATTTTTCGGTTTAATCAGTACCTTTTTACTGATCCGTTAAAACGCAGATCCCAACCAGTAACCGAAAGCCATCAGAAGTCCAACAGAAAGGTGAGTCCCAATTGTGGAGGCATTAACTGGCAGTAGCTCATAGGGCAATTTTTGACGATCAACATCCCGTTCTCCCCACCTTCTCAACCAATTCTCACCGATTCCGATAGATTTTCTCGCAAGGATGAATGGTAAAAGGGCAATCAACACCCAGGGAGTTGCATAAGATGAGTTTATCGCCCCTACTACACCCAAAATCAGAATATATCCAAAAGTGATATACAGAGAAATTTTATAGATACTAAAGGGTTTTCGATAGTCTGCAATGGAACTCCCGTCTGCCGTGCGGACAATCCAAGTATTTTTCCCTGCTGCCCTATCAGCATTAAAATCCTGAAATCCGTTGATGAACAGAATTAGTCCTACAAGGATTGCAACCGGAAGTGATGCCAGAAGAACTGGCCAGACGTGCCAGGGGGTTGTGGGCATTATCGCCTGCTTCTGGACGTAGTGTGTTCCCAAGACAACAATAGGACCGAATCCGAACATCACCGCCAAGTCACCCCATCCATAATAACTTAATCTCAGGGGAGCCGCTGTGTAAAAGATGCCAAGGATAACTCCTATTATTCCAATCCAGAGGAGAGGACTCATAGCAAAGTAGGCACCGTTGAGTTTAAGGTTCAGGTTTAGACCAATCAGTATTGCACCAAGAAAACAGACGGTTGACAGGATAAAGACCTTGGCGGGTGACATTAATCCAGTCTGGATTACGCGGGATCCGCCGCTGAAAGGCGTAGCTAATTTATTCATTTCATCATTTCGTGTGACGTGATCTGAATAATCGTTTGCGACGTTTGTCCCAGCATGAGCAAGAATTGCACCAAAGAGCGTCCACCAGAATAGGGACCAGTTGAAAGTTCCAAAATTGTAGTATGCAACTGCAGCTCCAAGTACTACTGGTGCAAGAGTCGCCGTAAAAAATGGTACCCTCACCGCCCGGACATAAAGTCCAAATTTTCTTACTGCATTCTTCAACATCCCCCCAAGCAGGGATTCATGATTCTCAGGAAATTCCAGCCATTCAAACTGTTTTTCGGCATGGAAGTCCACATACTTGATCACTGTTGGGTTTATTTTGTAATACCCTACAACTTTATTTTTTTCCAGGAATTCATCATCCATATACTTTTTAAAAGCATCAGTCACATTCGATATCATATTGTAAGCTTTTTCGATTTCATCCCGATCCTTCACCAGTCTGGCAAATCCTTCTATCTGAAGTTCCTTGATATCCTCCTGCCCATCAGGGCGAACTACACACTGTACTTTTGGATTTACCCTAATTTGTTCTGCTTTCCGAGAGTTATTAAAGGTAAAGAAATAAATATCAAATCCATCATTTGCGAAAAAGACACTAGCTGCCGATGAGTTCCCCCCTACAGAAGTCCCGAGTGTCAGAACATTCGATGTGTTCAATATGTCCATAATTCTTTGGTTAAGGTTATCAGTCATTGTTACTTCCTTTCTCGTAATACCTCAGTGACGGGGGTATTTCAACTTAAAAGTATCAAGTAACAAGTATCAAGTAACAAGTAAAAAATGACGCCTACCCCTCCTGTCAGGCTTTTGACTGATCTGAAATTGGGATATTTTCCCTTGAAACTTGTACCTTGAAACTTGAATCTTTGTCTGCATTCGTCCCTATAACTGAGGGGTTACTCTTTCTCTATTCTAATACTGTTAATTTACGTAATAAAAATTTAAATTTTATATCAATTGCTAACAATACAAATTAGACTTTCAAATGAACATACTTGTTTTACACGGACCTAATTTAAACCTCATTGGCGTGCGTTCCTCACAAGTCGGGGAGCAAGTTACCCTTGATAAAATTGACAGGGCGCTAAAAAATACAGCCCATAAGCTGGATCTGGACATTACACTAAAAACATTACAAACGCACTTTGCAGGAAAAGCCATTACCTTTCTTCAGCGAAACCGCAACTGGGCAGATGGATTAATTTTTTCTCCTGGTCCATGGGCTGTTTCAAATTATGATCTCCTGGATACACTCAAATTGGTACAGATTCCAATGGTGGAGGTGTTTTTTAATCCCGATTTTGACACGGATAAGTTTTCACAATCTTCAATTTTTTCTGAAGTATCACTATTTTCAAAAATAGATCCTCCCATAAATGCGTATACTTCAGCGCTTTCTGAACTTTATTCCCATCTATCATCTCATTAACACTCAAATGATTCTTAAAAATTGGATTTTCTATATTATCAATTTGACCTTGTTAATGTCAGGATGTGCATATCTATTACATCCAACCTATCCCGAACCACCCACCTATCACATTTCAAATGATCTAAAAACAGTTACCTTCAATCTGCCTTACAATAACCAACTCTCCGGTGAGAGAACCGATAGTATCCTTACTACATTTTATGGTCAATTACCCTACTCTAACTACTTCGAAGAAATTAGTGACGATTCCCTGCGAGCTGAGTTATCAGAAATAATGAAACGGGAGCTTATCCGTCAACAGATACATATCTATGCTCTGGCAGGAGTCTCATCAACCAAAACCTCAACCATCCTCACATTCAGTGAGGATTCTTTCACATTAAAGAAAATAGCAGACGAATTGATGTTTTTATATGGGGATCCTGCACGTGAAAGCTTAACCTCTCTTTCTCCGAATGGAGCTAACATTACTATTGAAGAATTAAAAAATCTTAATCTATTATTGCCTTGCGCAGGAGTGTCACTCCCCAAGCGGGCAAACCTTCTCCCCAATGCACCCCGACCCTATCGAAGTGGAATTCACCGTGGAATTGATTTCCCTGCCAGTTACGGATCAGAAGTTAGAAGTGTATCAGATGGCATTGTTATTCAAGCAACCCACGGATATCAGGAGATATCACCTGAGTTGCGGGAATCATTCCTCATTAAGGCACGAAAGATTGGTCGCACTCCTCACGACGTGTACAATCACATTACTCTTGGAAGAAGCGTTACCATCGATCATGGGATGAATCTGATCCCTGGCAAACGGGTTATCTCCGTTTATGGTCACCTGTCACAGATTGATGACCATATTCAGGTGGGAACGGCAGTTGTGCAGGGAGAAAAAATTGGTTTATCAGGTAATAGCGGCACCAGAGATGGGTCCATTGGAAGTCTGAACAATGCTCACCTCCATTTTGAATTGATTATTCAGGATAAACGTGGAGAAAGTTATTTGGGACAGGGATT
>CAZVFT010000100.1:0-7651 GCA_964626495.1 uncultured bacterium | reverse complement strand
TTTTATTTCACAGGAATCTTGGTTTAAAGTCAGTCTTACAATTTTTATCTATTCTGTAGAATAAAAAAGTTCGCACCTCTGTTATGCTCGTTGGTGCAATCATTACATATTACGTATTTCGAACTTCGCTTCGCAATGGATAACCTTGTTAAAATCCTTCAGGTTCAAAGGGTTATAGAAATTCCGAGACTTTATTTATGGTCCAATTCCTCACGAATTTTATTCAACGCTGAACCGGCTTTGAACCAATCAATCTGCTGTTGTGAGTAGGAGTGATTCAGCTCGATTGACTCTCTCTTACCATCAGCATGGAAAATTTCAGCTTTTACCGGTTTCCCCGAAGTAAATTCGTCCAAACCAATAATGCTGATCCGGTCATCTTCCCGGATTTTCTCATAGTCCTCAGGATTAGCAAACGTCAGTGCAAGCACTCCCTGTTTTTTCAGGTTGGTTTCATGGATACGGGCGAAACTTTTCACAATTATAGCTCGGGCTCCTAAATAACGCGGTTCCATAGCGGCATGCTCACGACTGGAACCCTCACCGTAGTTATCATCCCCAATAACCACCCAGCCAATTCCTCTGGATTTGTAATCCCTGGATATGTCGCTGAATCGAATGTGTTTTCCTCCAGTAAAAATATTTTTCCCCGTTCCTGCTTCATCACTAAATGCATTCACTGCACCAATGAACATATTATTGGAAATATTATCAAGATGTCCTCGAAAACGGAGCCATGGTCCAGCGGGAGAAATGTGATCCGTGGTGCATTTTCCTTTTGCCTTCAGCAGAATAAGTAAATCCGTCATATCCTGCCCATCCCAACTATCAAATGGACTCAACAGCTGTAGCCTTTCGCTTTCAGGAGAAACGGTAACTTGCACTCTATGCCGATCCTCTGGAGGCTCCAGGAAACCTTCTTTCCCTCTCTTAAACCCCCTCACTGGCAGATCGTCTCCAGCAGGAGGATCCAGTTTAACCTCTTCACCATTTTGATTGATGAGGGTATCGGTTAAGGGATTAAAGGTCATTGATCCGCCAAATGCCATTGCGGTTACGAGTTCTGGACTGGCAATAAATGCATAGGTTCCGCTGTTTCCATCATTACGGCGTGCAAAATTCCGATTGAAGGAAGTAATAATAGAATTTTTTTCACCTTCCTCTCTGCCGTGGCGCGTCCACTGACCGATACACGGTCCGCATGCGTTAGCGAGAACCACACCTCCCACTTCTTCGAGGGTTTGAAGTTGACCATCTCGATGGATGGTAGCACGAATCTTCTCAGACCCGGGGGAAATCATCAGTTCTGATTTTAATGATAATCCCTTTTCAATTGTCTGTCGGGCAACGTGAGCAGATCGCTCGATATCCTCATACGATGAATTCGTACAACTTCCGATTAATGCAACATCCAGCTTTTCGGGATAATTTTTCTCCTTCACTTCACTACAGAATTTTGAGATAGGTCTGGCAAGGTCAGGTGTAAAGGGACCAACCACATACGGTTCGAGTGCACACAGATCAATTTCAATAACCTGATCATAAAATGCTTCTGGATTTTCTTCAACTTCCGAATCAGCTGTCAAACAATCAGTAATGGATTCAGCTATTTCCGCAACCTTGTCTCTTTCAGTAGCACGTAAATAAGTGACCATTCGTTCATCAAATGGAAAAATGGACGTGGTGGCTCCAACCTCTGCCCCCATATTGGTGATGGTCGCTTTCCCGGTACAGCTGATGGATTGTGTTCCCTCACCAAAATACTCAATGATATGTCCTGTTGCTCCTTTTGCTGTCAGGATACCCGCAAGTTTTAGAATCACATCTTTTGGTGAAGCCCAGCCATCAAGTTTGCCTACCAACTTAACTCCAATAATACCCGGCCAGAGGAGCTCCCATGGTATACCAGACATGACATCAACCGCATCAGCGCCCCCAACACCAACAGCAATCATCCCAAGACCGCCAGCATTCACAGTATGCGAATCAGTACCAATCATCATCCCACCGGGAAATGCGTAGTTCTCCAGGATAATCTGATGGATAATTCCAGCGCCGGGCTTCCAGAAACCAATGCCATATTTCTGTGAAACCGAATGAAGAAAATCATAAATTTCACTGTTTTCATTCAACGCATTGGCAAGATCAACATCAGCTCCAACTTCCGCCCGAACCAGATGATCACAGTGAACTGTTGCTGAAACTGCTGTACTCTCACGACCTGTCATCATAAACTGCAGAAGTGCCATCTGTGCAGTAGCATCCTGCATAGCTACCCTGTCGGGATTGAAATTAATGTATGACTTTAAACGTTTTGGGATATCTTCAACAATACCATCTAAATGAGCTATCAATACTTTCTCAGTAAAAGTTAAAGATCGGCCGAATAATTTCCGTCCTTCTTCCACTTTTTTCCTGTAAGTATAATATGTTTTTTTGATCATATCTATGTCCTTAATCATTATTCTATCCCTCACATTTTCCAATTTTACATTGATAATTTTTACTGCCCACTTTAGACCTGGAACTATAATTCAAGCCTCTCGTAAAATGCTAAAGTTACTGGTTGAAAGTTACACCTGATAGTATGAAATTTCAATCCCAATTGATATGCTATTAATCCAAATATGAAAGATCAAGACAAGACCTAAGAACACAGTGAAAAATAATACGATTATCTCTCTAATATTTCTTTTCCTTTGCACATCTCTATCTGGTCAAACATGGAAAGTTATACAGAGTACGCCAGAGCGATTAACCATAATCGTCCAAAATTCCCCGCAAAAATCTGAGTCACAAATTAACGAAATCTATTTTGTAATTGGACTCCCAACCAAAAACCTGCCACAAATTATCGTTAATAACCAGGAAACATCAACATACTCCCTATCGGAAAAATATCCTCTGCACTACGATCCAGCTGGGGCAATCATTTCCTGGGAATCCTTAGGAAAGTTTCGAGATCTCAACGTCGGTGTATTGAAAGTCATTCCTTTTTCTGGTAAAAATAGACATAGTCTTTCCCTAGTTACACACGTTCAATTCACGATACTATTTAAGCAAAGTAAGTTTTCTCCCATAAAAGTAGGAAAATTTGAGACATCACTTTATCACAACCGCATTGTGAATTGGAATATTGCAAAAAATTGGTTGGATCGTCCACCCTCCAGACAAATAGTAGAACTCTCACTAAAATACCGATTTCAATACCAACCTATAGTTCCAGATACGTTGAAGGATGCTACACTTCAGGCAGACTATATCATCATCGCACCTGAGGAATTTCTGACCGTTGCTGAGGAACTGGCAAACTACAGAACAACTGAAGGTATTAACTCAATAGTTGCCCCCCTTGAAGCAATCTATGACGAATTCAATGAGAGTGGTGATTTGGAGACGTGGGAAACTATTCGTGAATTTCTAAAATATACAATCTCAGATACTGGATGGCAATCTCCAGCCCCAACATTTGTTATGCTGCTTGGTGATGGACCCAATCCTGTTCCAACTTACCCGAAAAAAAACAGCTTTTCTTCAGACAGTCGGTTCGTTTATCTGAATGATGGCAGTAATGTACCTGAAATGGCAATCGGTCGCCTTCCTGTAGAAACAGTAACCGAAGCTGAGAATGTTGTGGAAAAAATCATCGATTATGAATCTGACCCGGAGATGGGTTTGTGGCGACAGAGAATTACGCTGGTAGCCGATGATTTCGAAAGACCAAATCCGAATGATATCACACATCTCACAAACAATGAATATATTAGTAACCTGATTCCTCAATTATTAGAAGTAAATAAATTGTATATGGAAGAATTTCCTGATGTTAAGGATGGATCAACCTACGGTGTGTCAAAACCTGATGCCACGGAAGCGCTGCTGGATTACCTTGAACAGGGTACTGTACTTCTAAACTATATTGGTCATGGATCAGAATACCAATGGACACAGGAAGGATTACTCAAACCAGACCACCTGTCCTCCATCAATTCTGGAATGAAACTTCCTATCTGGCTGATTGCTACTTGCAGCTGGGGGAAGTTTGATAATCCAGAAGGAAACGCTATGTGCGAAGATATTTTACGTCTTCCTCAGAATGGAGCCGTAGCTATTATTTCCTCCATCGAGAGAATCACCTATACAGCAAACGCAAAATTTGCCATTGACATGTTTGAGAATTTTTTCCCCTCAGGAAATGTTACAACAGATAGGTTAGGAATCATTTATCAAACTGTCCAAAGGGGGAGTGATGGAAACGAGAGATTCCACCTTTTAGGAGATCCAGCGTTGAGAATCGCCCTTCCCTCAAACACTGTGATTGTGGATAGTGTGACTCCTGATTCCTTAGTAGCATTAACTAAAGGTAGTTACTCCGGACAAACTAATATTGAAGCACCTGACGAAGGTAACGGTTTTGCCGTTCTATACGATAGTGATCGTAGAGTCAGTTTAAATAGCGAAACCGATACGATATGGTACACCCTTCCCGGTCGAACTCTATTTCGTGGTCAGATATCGTTTCAAGAAAGTCTATTTGAAGGAAATTTTATTATTCCAAAGGATGTGAATTACCAGACAAGTGATGGACGACTTACTATTTACTTGTACGGAGAGAACGGAAATGAACTTTGGGAAGGTCTTGGAGTAAAAGAAAATCTAATTTTCTCAGGCAGTGCTGCCAACCCCCAAGATGTTGATGGACCCCTCATCTCATTCAATACGGAAACAAGAGATCTTGAATGGGGCGACCATATCGATGAAAACTCCAATATTATAATAAAAATCTCTGATCCCTTAGGAATTAATATCACTGGTGAGATTGGCCACAGTATTTCGCTCTGGTTTGATGAAGATGAATCAAATGCTAACAACCTCACAAACCTTTTCGTTTATGATCCTGGAAGTGACAGTTCTGGAACTCTTGATTTGCCACTGCTGGATATTCAAACCAACCAATCCTTAATAACAATAAAGGCTTGGGATAATGCCAACAATCCATCACAGAAATCTATTAAATTGAATATATCCGCAGGAACAGAACTAATACTCACAAATGTTTTTAACTATCCGAATCCTTTTCAGACGAATACTCAGTTTGGATTTGAAGTTAATAAAAAATCATCCGTAAAAATCAGGATTTATACGCTGGCCGGACAGTTAGTCACCCATCTGACGTCCAATGAACTCTTTTATGGCTACTCTCACATCAATTGGAATGGTCTAGATGATTTTGGAGATCAAATTGCCAACGGTGTATACCTCTATCAACTGGATGCACAATCTACTGATACAGAAGAAAAAAACACTTATATCGGAAAAATTGCCAAATATCGATGACGACTGAAATCACACCATTTATACTTGCCTCTGGTTCCCCCCGTAGAAAGGAAATTTTACAAAAGGTCGGATTTCCTATCGAGGTTCACCCAAGTCAGGTAAACGAAGATTACAACCCATCAGCAAATCCCGAAGATTTTGTCAGGCATTTTGCTATGCTAAAGGCAAACTTAGTTGCCCCGAAATTTCCTGATAGAATTATCATTGGTGCTGATACAGTTGTAGTTTTGGATGATATGATCCTTGGAAAACCTAAGGGGAAATCAGGCTCAATTGAGATGTTGAGGAAATTATCTAATAAAACTCATAGCGTATTTACAGGAGTCGCTTTGGTCAAAAAACAGCTCAATGCTACAGAAAACTTTTTTGAAAGAACCGATGTTACATTTCTTCCCCTGTCAAATGATATGATCCGGTATTATGTCGAGACATCTCAACCATTTGATAAAGCAGGTGCCTATGGAATTCAGGATTGGTCAGCAAGTTTTGTAAAATCAATAAATGGCTGTTATTATAACGTGGTCGGCTTCCCGCTGTCACGATTTTTATCCCTCCTCGGAAGCCCATCTTTTCAGAAGAAATTTCAATCTGACAATTGGCTTGGAATGATAATTAAATGATATTAAAATTAGGAAGTTTAAATAAGGATATTCTCCATTGGAAACTTTTTACAGTGAATTAAAAAACCTGCGTGAAGAACAAAAGATTGATCTTTCCGAAATTTCAAATCGGACAAAGGTCAATATCAACTTTCTTGAAGCTATCGAAAAGGGCAATTTTTCTTTTCTTCCACACTCCTATGTTCGCCTTTTTGTCCGTGCCTATGCCATTGAAATTGGGGCTGAACCTGAAGAGATTCTTGAAAAATTGACGGAATATATGAAAGAAACTGGTGAGCTACCAAAAAAGGTCGAACCAATCATTGAGGACCTCACTCCTGAATCTGACTCAGAAGAATCCGTTCCCCCGGAAAGATCACCTTTCGAATTTAGATCCACTCTAATTAAAGCCGTAATCCTGCTAGCAATTCTACTTTTTGCTATTTTTATTATTAAAAAAATCACCACTAAACAACCCCCACCTCAGGTGAATATTTCATACCTTTCAAAGGTTCTAAAACCTTTGAAAGGTTGAATATAAAATCATTCCAGAAAATACCTTTTCAGCTTTTTGTTTTACCCCTCATCAAAAATTTGGGTAGCGTATAGCACGTGCTATCCGCTACCCCTTGTGGTGGTTGTGGTTGGATAAATTCCTAAAAAAACTTTGCGGAAGTTTATGTCCGATCGAAAAATCAAATTAGTCTCCCGATAATAACGATTTTATTAGCTGTCTTCAACTTCCACAAAGTTGGTAAGGTTTACCCTTGTATAAAATATACAGTTTTTGTCAATGCCACGATTGTAATTGTGATAATAATTGTCTTTAATGAACTTCATAACACACTTAACCTACTACTTAACCTTTCAAAGGTTCGGAACCTTTGAAAGGTTGTATAAATAGTCAACTAATCCCTGACACAACGAATAGAAAACCCGCCTTTCTTATGGCCGAAGTACCGGTACACACCTGAACTACCGTAACCCAGCCTTCGGTACCACGCGCTGCCACTACTGCCCCCTGTAGAAGACCAGAAGTAGCCGTAGTTACTCATATAGTTGAAATCACCATTGACATAGCGGTAACCACCCGGAAGGGCCGTAAAGCCGCTTTTCCCAAATTCTGTGTTGTTCTCCAATGCTCCATCACTCCAAAGGTTAGCTCTTCCAGCAAGTTTACTCCCCTCATTTGTACCTCGGTAACCTGTGCCATCTGCTTCGCCTTGACTCATACCCAAACACATTTCTAACCCTTTCCATTCTTCATCCATAGGTATATGCCACCCTTTAGGAGCAAGTCCTCTACTATCGTTAACGGCATACCAATTATATAAGTAGCCATAAGTATCAGCATTACTTTTGTCATTATTGTAAACTGCATAAGCTCCAGTTGAGAGTTTTCTCCATTCAGAATTACTATGCCCTGTAGGTATCGCATCACCATTTTTGTTTTACCCCTCATCAAAAATTTGGGTAGCGTATAGCACGTGCTATCCGCTACCCCTTGTGGTGGTTGTGGTTGGATAAATTCCTAAAAAAACTTTGCGGAAGTTTATGTCCGACTGGAAAATCAAATTATTCTCCAGATAATTACGATTTTATTAGCTGTCTTCAACTTCCACAAAGTTGGTAAGGTTTACCCTTTATTAATTTTACGGATCAGGCGTGCTCTCTGCTACCCATTTTTGTGTTACCTGTTGCTAATCGTATAATTA
>CAZVFT010000099.1:0-7654 GCA_964626495.1 uncultured bacterium | reverse complement strand
GATACCGTCTAGACTGTATACATAAATGCGGGTGCTCACATCCTGCATATAATTAACAAAAATCTTTCCCCCCACAACACTGACACTCCGCAGCACATGCTCGCTTTCAGGAATAATCGTTTTCCAGTTCTCCTCAGCAGGGTGTTTTAGATCAACAAGAACCAATCGTTTTTTAGGGGCGTTCCGGTTGGTTACTAAAAGCAGCATACCATCAAGATTGTCCACCACATAGTGCTCATCGTTATAATCGGTAATGATATCGATAAACTCCGAACTGGGATTTATGAGGTCCTTTACCGCAATTGTGTTTCCGTAGGTTCCTTTCGAACGAGATAAAACCAGAAAGCGCTCATCCTCAGTGGTTCCTACCCAGTTAGAAATGAGGGGATTTTGAGGGTCTTCAAAAATGAGTTCATCTTGCTTTTGATCTCTGCCGATTTGATGGTAATATATTTTAGCGTGTTCATTGGTAGATGAAAGTTCGGCACCCTCCTCCGGTTCGGGATAGCGAGTATAATAAAATCCATCCCCCGCCCAAGCCATGCCGGAAAATTTTATCCACTTTAAATTGTCGCTCAGATCCTTTCTTGGTTCCAGTTCCATAATAAAAAATTCCTTCCAATCTGATCCAGATGTGCTTTTAGCATACCCCATATATTCAGCATCCCTGGAGAAATAAATTCCAGAAAGGGCAACGGTGCCATCCGTAGAGAAGGTATTGGGGTCAATCATAATTTCTGGCTCTCTCTCCAGGTCATCCTGGACATAGAAGACAAACTGGTTTTGCAGCCCCTCATTTTTATAAAAATAATATTTCCCGCCTTCCTTAAAAGGGACAGAATATTTCGGATAGTCCCACACTTCTTCCAGTCGCTTGCGAATTTTATCCCGGTATGGAATTTGTTCAAGATAGGAAAAGGTTAACTTATTCTGCTGATTAACCCACGCTTTTGTTTCTTCAGAATTATCATCTTCCAACCAGCGATAGGGATCAGAAATTTTTTTGCCTAAATAATCATCAACAACTACCTCTTTTTTCGTCACTGGATATGTGAGCTGACCTTGACTCATGAGGGTGCCAGTAACAAAAACAGCTACCGACAATACGGCTAAAAACTTTTTCATGATTGCCTCCTTTTTTAATGAAATTGAACCATTTCAGTACGGGAATTTATCAATACTATAATGAAATGTGTCTTTCATTTCTACATATAATTGTTATCAATCGATAACCAGAACCTTAATCATCCAGATTCCCATGAAAACCGCAGCAACTGATTTCATTGCCTTGCTGACGATATTCCCCACTATTGTTCCGAAAGCTGCTCTCATTGATTCAGCATTTGTTTTACCTGAAAGTTTTTCACTGAGATATGCTCCCAAATAGGAACCGACAAGAAGTCCCAAAAACGCTCCAATAAGCAAAAGTAAACTGGCACCAAGAATCGCTCCGACAATCCCTCCAATGATAGCAATACCAGCAGACCGTCCGCTGGCACCATAAAATTTTGTCGCAAGCCCACCCATAAAAAATTCCAGTACCTCAAAAATCACTGAGATGATAAAAAATATAATAACATGGGTTAACGTAATATTCGAAAAATGTGTTGCCAATCCCCAGATGAGAGAAAAAATGGACATTAAAAATGTGCCAGAAATGCCGACCCACGTGATAATTACCGCCATCAAGGTAAAAATCAAGATTCCTGTTATGACAATTATATCCAACCTACAACCACCTTTTTGGACAATTAAATCTTGATTCCTGCTTTCTTATTCTGTCTCCTCCAGTAATATCGATAGGAGAGTTTTGGTTTCTTTCGGATGGGAAATCCACGCATCATGTAAAACCAGTCTTCTTCACTTTGTTCAGCCCTGGAAAAGGCTTCTTTGGTCACAGCATAGTAATTATCACCTACGGCATTCTCCGAAGCTTTTATAAATTCGTGCTCTAGACTATCCCGCTCTTGTTGAATGATCCGGGATCGCACAGGAAAATCCATTAGTGTTGTCCGGTGAAGCCGTTCGTGATTCCACCATAAAGAAGATGATGAAAAAGCACCGGAAGTTTTTCGCCCTAAATCTGGCAACACCTTTCCCTTAAACCAGATGGGTTTAAAAACTGATAGACATGGGGCTGAGGTGCCTGTTCCCCAGAAGGTGTGAACATCTCCTTTTAGATGGGCAACCAGAGAACCCGTTGATTGGGTGGCGTGACGGGCAATGGTATTAGCAGAATGAGCACAAATATGATTCATCAAAAAGTGGCTATCAGGATGGTAATCATTATGTCCGTGATCCCTCAGAACAGCAAATGCTTTGGGAACAGTCATATTATTCCCAGCAGCAGAAAAGCACTCCATAGAGCTAGATCGGCGCATTTTTGATTTACTGAATGTTGTATAAAACCAGTCGGAGTAGCACCGGGCAAAGTGAAAATTCTTTCCTTCCTTAAGCCAATCATTCTTACGAGCCGTATCAATAAGATCACGGTGACTCAGATCAAATTCTTCCCCAATAGTAAGTCCATTGCTGATAGCATAACTCTCCTTAACTTTCAATGCTGCCCATAGGTGACCAGCAGTCTCCAGAACCCAAGCTTCCTCCGGGTCAGAGATAAGAAAGCTGTTATGGTAAGTCAGCCGTTTATTTTCATATCCACAGGAACCACCCTGACCATATTCCATAAGTAGATTCGTGATAACTTCCAGTGCTTGTTCTGCAGTGTCCGCTCGCTCCAGCGTTAGACGCAACAGATCCATACCTGTCAACCGCCCCTCCCGTTCCAAAGGCATTTTTGTCCAGACCGCTTCATTTCCAATTACCACCCCTTTCTCATTAGCACCCATTTCTGCCCCCCACATCCAGAAAGGCCGACTGAGGAGCACAGCATTTGTTCTCGATTTCTGGGGGATTTCGAGATAGGTACAGGTAACAGTAGCATCTTCAGGATATTCTTTTGAAGGGTAGTATTCCAGAATCTGTGCTTCATTAGGTTCACGGTCACTGTTCTTACCAAAAATAACAGAACCGTCTTTAGTGTTTGATGGCATCACAACAAAAGTATCACACATAATTCACCTTTTGATTTTTCCCGGAAGGATAAATTCATAACGTTTTCGCAGGATCTTTGTTTTTATCCAGCGATCCAATCGCCGGAATGCCAGAAACAGTGTCCAGATGAGCTTATCCTCACTATAATATTTTTTCACCTCTTTTTCAGTAAGAGGTTCCATCTCAGCCGAATCTTCCCCGTTGATAATCTCGATAACCAAGGGTACCAGATCCAACCGCTGTTCTTTATAAAGATTCGCCACAAGGTCAATATAAACCTGGCGCTTGTCATAATATCGATTCATCACATCTTCTAAAAATAGCCACCGGATAATCCACCGCAAGAAAGACGGGGCACTTTTAAGAAATAGTTCCGGATCAAGTTGTTCCTCTCCATTCACGCGAAAAAGAGGTGTGCTGGTATCAACGTATAATATGGAGTCATCTTCAAATAAAACCCAGTTGGAAAGCTGTCCATCCAGAGCAATCTCCAAGTTTAGACGATGGGTGTCATTGAAAGAGTTTATCTTCTTTATTGTTCCTATGATGGATTCAATCATTTGAGCGATTTCATCATCACTCAAGGAATGAAGCAACTTGTGAGCAAATCGTTCCGGTGGGAGCTGCCTTTGGATGATATAGAGAACCACAGGACGACCAGAACTGACAATGATGGCAGTGTCATCTTCCGGTAAATGTAATCCTGCCTGGGACAGATGTTTGCAATAGGTACGGTAGTCTTTGATATATTTCTCTGCTGACTCTATACTGGAGAATAAAGGCATTCGTTTATAGGCATAATCTCTATCGTCACCAATCCTAAAAACTGTGGAAATTTCCCCATACCCCAGGACGTCAGCTGGGATAGTTGAGTTTCCCAGATTACTGGGGTCTAATCCAGTCTCAAATTCCTGGATTATCTCTCCCGATACGTTCATCTTGATGGTTCCTTTCGGATTATTTTATTCCATATATTTTCCATCTTGTACTTTACACCCACGATCGGTCGAAGGCGCTGAGCGGAAGAGAGGGCAGCATCAAGCTTTTTCATTACACCCTCCACGTCCTCGAGATCCATCACTAAAGGCGGCAGACATTGACAAACTGATGTGTCGTTATTAGCATAGATCAGAAGTAGGTCGTGATCATAAGCCGTTTTAGTGAGTAGTGGACCGGACATGTCATCTTTCAGTTCAAGTCCCATCATCAGTCCTAATTGTCGAAATCCCAACAGGAACTTTGGATGTTTTGTCATCAATTTTTCAACGCCAGCCCGGAATTGATCTGCCAGCAAATTCACGCGATTTAAAAACTCATAGGAAGATGAAATCTCAAGCACCCGTTTAGCAATTCTGCATCCAATTTCCGCTCCGCCAAATGTAGAAATGTGAATGAAAGGATCTTTGTGAAAAACCGATTCAAGGGGAGTTCTAATAACAGTAGCAGTAATAGGATAGATTCCTCCAGATAACCCTTTCCCAAGCACTACAATATCAGGGATAATGTTAAAATGTTCAAAAGCCCAGAGTTTACCCGTCCGCCCAAGACCCGTTTGCACCTCGTCCAGAATTAATAAGGCTCCACGTTCGTCGCAGAGAGAACGGACAGACTGGATATATTTTGTTGATGGCACGATAATCCCAAGCGTGGCGGGAATCGTTTCAAGGATGACTGCTGCAGTATCATCCCCGACTTCCGATCGAAGCGCTTCTACATCCCCAAAGGGAACCTGAGAGAATCCCGGTGATGGTGATCCAAATGGTCTTCGATATTGTTCATCTCCTGCAGCCAGAGCCAATCCAGTATGTCCATGGTAACCTCCTTTTGCCGAAATTATCTTTGTTTTCCCAGTGTATCCTCTGGCAACTTTGATGGCGAGATCTACCGCTTCTCCTCCACTCACTCCAAAAACAGTGTAATTCAAATCACCCGGCATGAGATCTGATATCATCTTCGCCAGTTCTGCCCGCTCCAGGCTCATCAAATGATGATTACCAATATCCAGCTCATCAACTGTTTTTTTTAAAAGATCAACGAGTTCCTGACTACGATGTCCCAGATTGAATACCCCACCATTGCAATGAAGATTATAAAGTCTTTTCTCTCCATCAAAATCATAAAGGTAGGAACCTTCCCTCCTTCCCATCACAAAATCCATTCCATACTTTTGGAAAAATGCCGCCTTACTGCTGGAGACATGATCCCGGAAGGTATTGATGATTTCCCGTTTTTCTGTTGATGTTTTCATTGCTGATTCCCCTGAAAATCTAACTCTTTCAACTCATATTTCAACACGTTAGTTCAAGACAATAAACTTGCTGTTACATACAAACCATTTCAAAAAGAATAATAGTATTACTCTGGTAGGGATTAACGATATGCCCTTTCCCTCCTCCACCAATGGAGACCCTCTGGGTCAAAGGCAACACTGCGGGTCGAAAGAACTCCCCTTGTGAGCGAGGAGATAAAACGTAATGTCCACCAATTACGTATTTACGTTGCCTCGGCGTAGCCTACGGCGAGCCTTACATAATTACGTAGCGCTATGATTTCTCTATCCACTATTATTACAGCACTTACTTCAGTTGGTACATTAGTTCATGACTTATTCAGGATAGAACATCTCCGCTATTTTTTTAATTTAATGCCTTTCTATTATCAATATTCAATTTTATCAACCAATTCACCATTCCTGTAGATTCCTTCCCATTCCCTTTGTCCTTTTTTATCCCAATATGTCCACTTACCATATTTTTTATCATTTACGTAAAACCCTTTTTGTTTCTCCAGTCCACTTTCATACCGATACGTCCAAAGCCCAATTTTTTTACCATCTTTGTCGGAATAAGTCCCTTCAATTTTAATATGTCCGTTTTTATACCATTCCCCCCATTGACCAACTTTAACATTATTATTGAAAGTCCCTTCAAAATTTATCTGTCCATTTTTATACCAGTAAGTCCACTTCCCTTCTTTTTTCTCACTTTTATATTTTCCTTTTTTTGATGGTTTTCCATTATCGAACCAATATGTCCATTTTCCTTCTTCTGCATTATCCCTGTAAGTTCCTTTTTTCTTCTTTCGTCCATTTTTATACCAATAAAGCCATACGCCATTTTTTTTCTCATTTTTGTATTTTCCTTTCATTAGCGGTTTCCCACTTTCACGCCAATATATCCACTTCCCCTCTTCTACGCCACCCCTGTAAGTTCCTTTCTTCTCCTTTCGTCCATTTTCATACCAGTAAGTCCATCTCCCATCTTTTTTCCCATTCTTGTATGAACCTTTTAGCCTGTTATTTCCGTTATCCCAATAACCAAAGACCTTACCACTATAAACTTTCTCCTCAGATGCAAGTGTCTTAATATTAACAGGTTTTGAACATCCAACTATCAAGATTAGTGATGTAATAAATATGACTATTTTCATCATTGTATTATCTGATTATTACCTTGTGTAATTACTCTATCAGTACTCAAAAAGAATGGAAAATGATTATCAATTTGAGACTCTTTAACCTGTTAATCGTCGTTCATCTCTTCTTGGATAGAAGAGAGTTAATGTGAAATTGTTATATACTTAATCCCACCGTTCACACACGGAAAATGTCATTACTATACACCTGACACTTCGGTGGAAGTTCAGTAATTATCTTGAATTAATCCTTTTCATTATCTGATTGTAATTTTTTTGAACATATTCTAATTCCACAGTCTCATTATCAATATCAAAGCACAACTCAGGATATCTTGTTCTGACACCAAGTACTGTGCATCTCAACATCTTTGAGAAAATTTTACAAACTTTTTCAATGGATGGATAGGCAGATAAACCGGTTTTTATCCCAAGGGGACCAGTAACATACCTCATATAAAATTCCCTTGACACTATTTTAACCCCCTCCTTGCCACTTAGCCTGAGCGCTTCAAACACAATAGGGGGGATATTTACCAATTCTTCTACTCTATCCTTCGATAAAGAGACTTTTCTCAGGTCAAAAAATCTATCAAACAGTTTCTTGTTCTTAATTTTATTTGGCTTGGTTAGAGCAATGTTACCCAGTTTTATTTCTCCTTCCCTGTAGATTAGAAACGGCCATTTGAATTCTGGAAAGAGTGTTTTAAAATCTTCTTTTAAGCAATAGGGCATAATAAAATCTGCCTGAGGAGCATTTCTGACACACTCATCAATAGCTGTGGGAGTTAAAAAAGGAATATCACAACTTGCATATAACACTTGCTTGTCTGGGTGATTAAAATCATCAAGGTGGTGAAACGCTCCGATTGCATTCGCGAAAAAGCTTCCTTTTTCCTGGATAATCTTACGGACTTTCCCCCCTGATACTATTTTCTCTAATTCTGATTTATTCCCAATGATATATATAGATTCGATTACGCAGCTTTTCTCTAAGGCATCGACAACCAAATTCCCAAGGTAATTATTATAGACCTCAGTAAAAAATTTGTGTTTACCCCTGATAAGGTGCTTTCCCTTCTTTGGGGTTCCTGCAAGTATGATGGCATCTAACATTTTGAACAAAACAAGGTTAAGGTTATTATTCAAAAAAAACAAATAATAACAGTGATTGGAATATTATCCT
>CAZVFT010000098.1:0-7979 GCA_964626495.1 uncultured bacterium | reverse complement strand
TCCCAACTTCGGGGAGTTTCAGACCTGTTTCAAAACTTTTACCGGACACTAGTGGGTTTTTATAATTAATAGAAAGATCGGCGTGTTTACTTTTTCGGAGTGAACTCTTAATAGTATAAATATTTGTACTAAAGTCATAAGAAAATATTTTTAAATTTTTATGATGGATTGAATGAAATATATATGGAGAGGGTTGTAGAATGAAAGATTTGAGAAATTTTTCTGATGAAACAAAAGTGGTCCATGCGGGGATTGAGGATAACGAACATCTCGCTGTGGTACCTCCAATTTATCAGACTTCCACGTTTAAATTTCGAGATGTTGAACATGGGGCTAACTTGTTCCGGGGTGAAGAAGAAGGATTTATCTATACCCGCATGGGGAATCCTACGATACAGGCATTTGAAAACGCTATGGCAATTTTGGAAAACGGATACAGGGCTCTTGCCTGTGCCAGTGGAATGGCAGCGATTCACACAGTCTTCACTTCTCTTGTCTCCAAAGGAGATCATTTGATATGTTCAAAGGCTGTGTATGGCCCGACGGTAACTTTGTTAAATAATGTTATGAAAAGATATGGTGTGGAAGCCACATTTGCAGATACATCAGGGATTGATGAAGTGAAAAAATCTTTCAGAGATGGCACAAAGATTGTGTATTTGGAAACGCCGGGGAATCCCACGCTGGTGATTTCTGATATTCGTGCCATTGCTGATTTGGCGCACGAACATGGGGCACTCATAGTTGTGGATAATACGTTTACGAGTCCTATTCTGCAAAAACCTCTGGATATGGGTGCCGATATCGTTCTGCACAGTTTGACCAAATATTTAAATGGACATGCAGATGTGATTGGTGGCGTAGTTGTGGTCAAGGATGAGGAAACCTATAAAAATTTCCGAAAGACATTGAACCAAATCGGAGGAGTATTATCTCCATTTGATGCGTTTCTGGTTCATCGTGGAATAAAAACCCTTTCCATAAGAATGGAAAAACATTGCAAGAATGCACAGATCATCGCAGAATTTTTGGAAGGTCACCCAAAGGTAGAGTGGGTCAGATATCCGGGATTAAAATCGCACCCTCAATATGAAATTGCTACAAAGCAAATGAGTAAGTTTGGCGGAATGATTGTGTTTGAGTTGAGGGGGGGAGTGAAAGCTGGTAAGACGTTAATGAATAATGTCCATTTACTTCAACTTGCTGTCAGTCTTGGAGGAGTAGAATCTCTGATCCAGCATCCGGCATCAATGACTCATTCGTCAATGGACAAAGAAAGCCGGTTGCAGGCGGGAATCACCGATGGACTCGTTCGAATTTCCGTGGGGATTGAAAAATCTGATGAACTTATCGCTGATTTGGAACAAGCACTTCAACTTTTGTGAATCATCTTAATAGAGCAGAAAGAAGGGTTTAGCACGTTCAATTCACCAGCGAGGGAAAAAACTAATTGTGTCACCCCCCGTGTCAGGCAGGGTGATGTTATGACGAAGAGAGAATTTAGAATGAAGATCACCATTCAGATAATTATTACTGCGTATGGGAATTGTAAATTGTTATTGAATTGAGGAGATAAAAATGCAAGAAAAAGACAGAAAGATAAATAAAAGATTCAGTTATTTCACAATCTTAGTTACTGTTGTATTATTCGTCCTGATTCCGTTGGTCTATGCTCAATCTCAGGAAGAATTAATTAAACAAGAAGCTGATTTCTCTTTTATTGTTGCTTCTGATATTCGTGATTACGCTGGACCAGAATATCAAACTTCTGAATATTTTTTAGGTGCTTGTGAAGCTATCAAGGATGTTGGTAAGGGGGATTTTATGGTTAGCCCCGGTGATGTTGATCCACCCTGGCATGTCAGATCTGTGCTTGATAAAGTACTGGGTGAGGACTATCTGTGGTATCCTGTTGTAGGGAATCATGAATCATGGTCCAAAGCTTATATGGATTGGCTGCGAAAATGGGGACAAAATATACCCTATCTTATGAGAGTGGGACCTGAGAATTGTGAAGAAACAATGTATTCTTTTGATTATAAAAATGCCCATTTTATTGCAATTAATCAATATTGTGATGGGAAATCGGATAACAATAAAAAAGGTAATATTGTAGACAATGTTTATCGCTGGATCAAAGCTGATCTGGAGGAGAATAATAAGCCACTAATATTTATATTAGGGCATGAGCCGATTGTATCTATTCCTGACATAGACAGCGGAAGACACCGACATAAAGGAATCAACCTGGATCAGTATCCTGAGAACAGTCATCGTTTTCAGAAATTATTGCGTTCCCATGATGTAACGGCATTTTTCTGTGGACACACACATGATGCTTCTTACTCATTCATCAACGGCATCTGGCAGTTTGATGATGGTCATTGTCGGGGTATGGGTGACACAGGTGCGCCCAGCACTTTTTTGAAAGTTTGGGTAAAAGATATCCACTGTTTGGTAGAATTTTATCGCGCTGATGCAAATGGGGGTAATTACGTACTTTCACATTCCGTCGTTGTTCCATAGATTATGTAATCAAAGAACTGGGTACAAATTCCTTTTTAGTATACCAGATGATTTTTAAAAATCTTGAATTCAACTACTAAGTGCAACTCAACAGTTTTGTTAAAGGGTGAAGCTGCTGTAAACTTGCTTCCTCTTTTTCAAACAGAAATGAGGAGCACAAATGCAAAAATACAAGCAGCTCACCCGTGAGCAAAGATACGGAATAAATATTATGTTTAAACAGGGTTTTAATCAAACGGAGATAGCCCTACAAATCGGTGTTCATAAATCCACGATTAGCCGGGAAATAAAACGGAATCGAGGGCAACGAGGATATCGGTATAAGCAAGCTCACAGATTAGCTTTAGGAAGACGTATAGACAAAGTCAAACCCTGTATTGATGGAGGCACCTGGGCTTTTATAGAAACCCTGGTAAGAGAAGATTGGTCTCCGGAGCAAATACATGGTTGGATGAAGGATAATATGGATATATCTGTGAGTCACGAATGGATTTATCAATACATTTTTCAGGACAAACAAAATGGAGGAAATCTTCATACTCATTTGCGTTGTAAGCGAAAACGGAAAAAACGGTATGGAGTGAATGACGGACGAGGTCAGATTAAGAACAGAATTAGTATTGATGATCGTCCTGGTATTGTTGAAGAACGATGTAGAATAGGAGATTGGCCTGCCCGCCCTCATTATTCGGGAGCAGGCGGGGAGGCGGATACAATCATTGGAAAGGGACACAAGCAAGCCATTGTATCTCTTACAGAGAGGAAATCTGGACTTGCTTTTTTCTATAAGGTGGATCGACGCACAAAGGAGAAAACTGAAAGAGTAATAAAACAGTTGTTGTATCCCATCAAAGATAAAGTTCATACGATTACCTCTGACAATGGAAAAGAGTTTGCCAATCACGAATCTATTGGTAAGATCTTGGAATGTGGGTTTTATTTTGCACATGCATATTCTTCCTGGGAACGAGGTACAAATGAAAATACCAACCTGCCCGACTATGTCATTCAGGCGGGTGGTCTTATCCGACAATACTTCCCAAAGAACAGAGACTTTAAAACCATCACTGATGATGAATTAGTACTGGCTATGAAAAAATTAAACAACCGCCCCAGAAAAAGACTTGGGTTCAAAACACCAAACCATGTATTTTTTGAAAGAGAATCAAATGTTGCACTTACTACTTGAATCTAGTAATGAAATTATTTGTTGTTTGATGTAATCATCAAAGAGAGGGTAATATGAGAAATATAAGTCGTCGAGAGTTTGTGAAAATAACAGGATCGACATTTGCCTTAGCCTCTGTACCGGGATTTATGCGCGGGTTTCTGACAAACTCCAAAAAGGAGACAGCTCACATGGCCTATTTTGAAAGATTTGGGGTTGATGAGGAGATTATTCAAAAAATTCTGATGGAAGCATTAGTTTGTGGAGGTGAGTATGCAGATCTGTTTTTCCAGCATAAGTTATCCAATTTCATCCAACTGGAGGATAATATTGTAAATTCAGCCAGTACAAATATCATGCTGGGCGTAGGGATACGGGTTCTCAAAGGAAATCAGACGGGATATTCCTACACGGAGGATCTTTCTTTGGAGAGTATGATTGGTGCCGCTAGAACCGCTGCCAATATTTCCAGAGGGGGAAGAACAGCTCCTCTGCAAGAATTTCATACAAGGGAATTACCAAACTATTATACAACAGAGGTTCCCTGGGAAGAAGTAGGAATTGACCGGAGAGTGAATATTCTCAAATCGGTGAATGAGCAAATTTTTTCCCTTGACTCCAGGATCATAAAAGCAAATGTATATTTTAGTGACGATGAAAACCACATTCTAATCGCGACGTCTGAAGGGAGAATCGCTACCGATTATCAACCCATGCTACGAATTAGTGCCAGTTGTACTGCAGAACAGGAAAATCAACGTGAAACCAATTGGTTTAACTATTCTGCCCGGGACGATATTCATTTTATAACGCCAGAGCGGCTTGCTTATTTACCCAGAGAAGCCGTAAGGCGCACGGTGGAATTATTCGAAGCAAAACCTTCACCAGCGGGTGAAATGCCTGTGATATTAAAAGCCGGAAGCTCAGGAATTTTATTGCATGAAGCCATAGGCCACGGGATGGAAGCAGATTTTAATCGTATTGGTACCTCAATCTATGCAGAAAAATTGAATAAAAAGGTAGCTGCTGATTTTATCAGTATCGTAGATAGCGGTACTAACCCTAACGTTCGAGGATCTATCAATGTTGACGATGAGGGAGTACCCAGTCAGGAAACATATTTAGTGGAAAAGGGAGTTTTAAGGTCATATATGCACGATCGAATTTCAGCAAAGCATTATGGTGTAAAACTTACGGGTAATGGTCGTAGGCAATCTTTTAAACATTTTCCTATGCCACGGATGCGCAACACCTATATGCTTAACGGTCCGCATACGTTTGAAGAAGTTATTGCCAGCGTGAAATACGGTATTTTGGCTGATCAGTTTACGAATGGTCAGGTTAATATTGGTCCTGGAGATTTCACCTTTTATGTGAAATCCGGCGCCTTAATTGAAAATGGAAAGATTACAGCTCCTATCAAGGATGTGAATATTATCGGTAATGGACCGGAGGTATTGGAAAGGGTGACAATGGTTGCCAACGATATGGAGATGGCAAAAGGGGGATGGACCTGCGGCAAGAACGGTCAATCTGTTCCTGTTTCTATGGGGATACCTTCTGTTTTGGTGTCATCAGTAACGGTTGGTGGGAGGATGTAAACAATGGAGATTACGAAGAAAAACAGCAGTGAATTAGAGAAGTTGGAACTGGCATATTGGGCACAAAAATATGCCAAGCAACTGGGTGTAGATGATTCTGCAATTGCGATTAATAAGCGGCGTTCAATTTCAGTAAAGTACCGGGACGGTAAGGTAGATAAGCTCAAGGAATCTTCTCAAAATTCGTTACGTGTTGAAATCTATTCCGGTGGAAAATATTCCTCCCATTCAACAAATGACCTTGGGAAGTCCTCTCTGGAAAAATTTCTTGAAAACGCTGTTGGGATGACACGCTACCTTGAAGAAGATCCTTATAAAGCTCTTCCCAATCCTGTACTCTATCGCGGTCGTCCTGAGATTGATTTGCAGCTGTTTGATAGCTTCTATTACAATCTTAGTATGGAAGACAGAATAGAAAAAGCCAGACAGCTTTATGAATTAATCAGAGATAGAGATCCCCGCATCATTTCTGTTACCGCTGATTTTCGGGATTCGCACTATGAAAGTACCCATTTGAAATCCAATGGGTTTGAGGGTAAAAATGAGGGTTCGTCATTCAGTTTGGGAGCGGAAGTCTCTCTTAAAGGTCGGGAGGACAGGAAACCGAATGGTTGGAGATATTATCGGGCTCGTCATATTGAGGAATTGCCTTCCACTAATGTTATTGCTGGGGAAGCGTTGAAACGTGCGCGGGATGCTGTTGGAAGAAAGAAGATAGAATCAGCCACACTGCCTATGATTGTGGAAAATATTACAGCACCGGGATTACTGTGGCGTATGTTTCGAGCTATGTCCGGATACGCCCTTCAGCAGAAACAATCGTACCTTGATGGACAATTGAATACACGAATTGCAAGTGAGAAATTAACAATGATTGACAAGCCAATCATTGTGCGAGGATTGGGTAGCCGTTATTTTGACGGAGATGGAATTTCTGCTAAAGTAATGCCCGTCATTGAAGAAGGTGTATTAAAAAATTACTATGTTGACGTTTATTACGGTCGAAAGCTGAAGATGAGTCCCACAACTGGTGGCGCCTCCAACATCGTGTTTGATCTGGGGAAACGAAGTGGTGTGGAGATGGAGAAAGATCTGGATCGTGCTATTCTGGTGACAGGTTTTATCGGAGGTAACGCAAATTCAACTACGGGTGATTATTCGTTGGGAATTGTGGGGTGGCTCGTTGAGAATGGAGAAAGAACTGTTCCACTTAACGAGATGAATATTTCAGGAAATTTTACCGATTTGTTGAATAATCTTGTAGAAGTTGGGAACGATCCTTTTGAACTTTCCTCAATGCGTACACCAACTCTCGTATTTGATGGAGTTGAATTTTCTGGTATCTGATGATGAATTAGACTCCATCATCGTCTGGCTGACACCGAAGTCTATTATTTTAGTAGATAATATAAAGTTTCTTCACCGATTTATGCCTGTTTGCCAGCCATGTGGGAGCAGGCTTTTGGGTTATTGATAGGCATCAGTGGGAAGTTTTGACAGAATGTGCGATGAAGTTTGTAAAAAAGAAATTCAGGTTATGTAACCATACAAATGTGTTATGATATAAAAATGTTATATAGTTTTGATAATAACCGTGAAATATTTTATTAACATAATCACAAACTCAAAAAATAAGTTTACCGCAATATTAGCATTTTCTTGTAGTTTGTAAAATCTTCAGTAGACATTTGATAGATATAGACACCTGAGCCTAAAAACAGACCATTATTGTTTTTACCATCCCATTCGATTGATTTGTAACCTGCAGTTTGCTCATAGTTGATAAGAGTCCTAACCTCACGTCCCAGAATATCGTATATTTTGATAAAAACATGAGAATCTTCCGGTAAATCGTAACGTATGGTAGTTATTGGGTTAAAAGGATTGGGGTAATTCTGAGACAAATTGGGTTTTACGGGCAATTCTTCAAAATTGGAAGGGGTTACATTGGTTAAAGCAACGCTAAGAACATATAAATATCCATTACTCCCGGCAATAATCTCAACATTCGAATCATTATCCGCATTGGTCAAAGTAATTGCATTGTAATCTCCAAGTTCCCAACCTAAAGCTGGACTGATCCATTCTACCCCCTGATTATCCCCATTCAAAATCCAGAGCAGACCTTCATTATCCCCAAATACAATTTCTTTAGTATCATCTAAATCAACATCATCAACGGCTATTCCGCCTATACCGGTTCCGAAATCATTACCAGACCATTCCAACTCATGGGTCAACCCATCGTAGATAAAAACCTGGCCATGGCCCCAGATATTGCCATTACTAACAATTATCTCTTTGGCGTCGTCCTCGTCAATGTTTTCCACGGCCAGAGCATACATCTCATACCCCGGAACCAATGTACCCCATTCAAATTCATGGGTCATCGTATTTAAGACATAAATATAACAAGCCATTGTTGTATCAAAACCCGAAAGTACTATCTCTTGAACACCATCGTAGTCTATATCAGCAATTGCTGCACTGAGGGCGCCAAATCCTTCAATCCCCTCGTGTTCCCACTCCAGATAATGACTTATCCCATCAAAAATATAGATGTGTCTGCAAACAGCAATTATTTCATTGATATTATCATAATCAATATCCTTTATAATTATTTCAAAGAGATTTCCCTCAAGACCACTAGTGTCCCATTCGCATTCATGCGTCGCTCCATCAAA
>CAZVFT010000097.1:0-8022 GCA_964626495.1 uncultured bacterium | reverse complement strand
TGGATATCATAAATATTTTTTGTAACGTTATTTTTAACATTATTATATCTTTTTTTCTTCCTGCCTGCCCGAGGTAGACGGGCCCGCCACCAACGATTAGGTGGGGCGGGCGTGAAACTTCGCGATCTTCGTGGGCCTCGGCCTTGATGAATTAATGAGGTTCAATTAATGTGAACATTGTTCAGTCACTGTCTTTCGAGATGATATCCACACAGATTTTTGCTGCATCTTTCCGGCGAAGGAAAAGGTGATATCCCTTCACAATAAGTTCCATAGGATCCTGAAGAGGAGCAAATTTATCCAGTTCCACTGTATCATTCACGAGGATGCCCATTTCCATTAAGCGGATACGAAACCGTTCCATACCACCAATCTCCACAATCCGTGCTTTCTCACCCGGCTTTAAGTCACAAAGACGGATTTTATCTAAATTATTATCAGAGATGTGATGTCTGGGTATCACCGTTGATTTCGATCTAAACCTTTTTCTAACCATATTTATTCCACTATTTGAAACTCTCGGATTAATGTTCCCGATGATTATGATTCTGAACAATCAGAACAGATACCAAACAATTGATGATTGTGTTTAAGTAAGGTATATCCGTACTGTTTTGCCACTTCCTCCTGGACCTGTTCAACTTTTTTACTGATGAATTCTTCAATCCGACCACACTTAACGCAAATTAAGTGATCGTGATGCTGCGATTCCAGTTTGTGCTCATACCGCCATTTTCCCTCTCCAATATCCATACGGTTCACAAATCCATACTTGTGCAGAAGATACATCGTACGATAGACTGTAGCCCTGGATATATTTTGATCCTTCTTTTTCAGGGCAAGATATATTTCTTCAGATTCCCTATGTTCATCGGATTTGAATACCTCTTCAAATATTAGGAGTCTCTGGGTAGTTAGTTTCAGGTGCTCCTTTTTCAAAAGTTCTTTAAATTGTTTTATCATGATGTTACTCATATTTTCCATAATGAGACTCATTCTCAATAATAAATTAAATGAAAATATACGAAAAACAAAGGGGAAAAATTAAAATTTATAACTTTCTTAAATTCGCGTATTTCGCGATGAGTTTTTTTCGGATATTACCCCGAAAGTGGACGGTGATCTTCTGGTTTTCACCCGACCCATCTACGGCTAAAACCATCCCTTTACCGTACAATTTATGTTCCACTTTATCTCCTCGCTGGAGATCATCAAATGCCGTGACCGTCCTGATCGGTTTCAGGGCATATCCATTGGAGCCTTTTACTTTGATTGACCGTCGCAGAACAGCCGATTGGAAAGTGATACGTTCGATAAATTTATCAGGAATCTCCTGGAGGAACCGCGATGCAATACCCGTCCCGCCTACACCGCTGGACTTGCGCCGATTGGTGGCATAATGAAGATACACTTTCTCTTTCGCCCTGGTGAGACCGACATAAAACAGGCGTCTCTCCTCTTCCAATTTATTTTTATCTTCCAAATTTCTTGAGTGCGGTAGCAACCCATCTTCCATCCCGACAATAAAGACTACAGGAAATTCCAATCCTTTTGCACTATGGAGAGTCATTAATGTAACCGCATTGGATTCATCATCCCAATCATCAATATCGGTCAAGAGAACCACTTCCTCTAAAAATTCACGTATTCCAGCTCCCTCTTCTCTCTCACAAAAATCGTGGATACCATTCACCAACTCTTGAATATTTTCAAGCCGTTCTGTCGCTTCTTTGGTCACCTGCTCCTTGTAAAAACGAACCAGACCCAGCTCATCCAATAAAACCGAGACCAGTTCTGATGCGGAGAGTGAATCCTGAAGCTTCTGGTACTTTTTGATGGTCTGGTAGAATTCCACTAATCCTGCTACTTGCTTCCCTTTAAGACCTACTGCATCAGGAGTCTTTAAGGTGTCAAAAAGAGTTATCCCATGTTCATAAGCATAATTCTCGCACTTTTCAACGGTTTTAACCCCCACTCCCCTCGGAGGAAAGTTAATAACACGCTTTAAACTTATTCGATCCAGTGGATTAATGACCAACCGCAGATAGGCTAACAAATCTTTTACTTCTTTTCGGGCATAGAATTTAATGCCTCCCACAATGATATAGGCGATTCCCCGTCGACGCAGACTCTCTTCAATAGATCGGCTCTGAGCATTAATCCGGTATAAAATAACAAGGTCTTTGAAGGTTCTTTTGTTTAACATTATCTCCTTTTCCAGGAGCTCCATAACCCCCTCTGCCTCTTCCTGATCATCAAAGGTTTCCATCAGACCAACCCTCTCACCCTCTCCCAGATCTGTCCACAGCGTCTTTGGAGCTCGATATTCATTGTTCTTTACCACAGCTGTGGCGGAAGAGAGAATAGTCTGAGTTGAACGGTAATTCTGCTCAAGTGTAAAAACTTTACTTTTGGGAAAACTTTTCTTGAATTCAATAATATTTGAGATATCCGCTCCCCGCCAACCATAAATCGATTGATCATCATCACCTACTACACATAAATGTTTATCCTTTTCTGACAGCCGCTTGATGAATTCAAACTGGGGTTGATTTGTATCCTGATATTCATCCACAAGGATATACTTAAAATGATTCTGATATTTCTTTAAAACTGATGGCTTCTTTTCGAATAACCGTACTGGAAACAGAAGAAGGTCATCAAAATCAAGGGCGTTATTCGTTTTGAGGGTTGTTTCATACTCTGGATAAATCCTGACAACCGCATCGTCAAGAATAGAGGTAACATTCTCGTTTAAATCCTTCCAGTTTTCCATCCGGTTTTTCATCAGACTAATCTTTGCTCGAATGGCAGTAGAACTGACCTCATCTCTCTGAATTTCAAGAGATAACATTAGCGATTTTATGACAGTATCCTGATCATTATTATCGTAAATGGTAAAATCGGATGAAAATCCAAGAGGGGAGATGTCTTTCCGCAAAATACCAGCGCAGATGGAGTGAAATGTCCCAATATTGACTTTGACAGATGATGTACCCAGAATGCGCTCCACCCGTTTTTTCATTTCATCTGCTGCTTTGTTTGTAAATGTCACTGCCAGAATATTCTCAGGTTTGTATCCAGCTTCTTGAATAAGATATGCAATCTTATGGGTTAGAACACGAGTTTTGCCACTGCCTGCTCCGGCAAAGATGAGAACAGGACTATCCACATATTCCACAGCTTCTTTTTGGACATTATTTAATTTTAATATACTCACGAATCCTCTTAGATTTTTTGGTTATAAAAAATTTTTACTTCCGACGATTTACCTGCCGACGCACTTCCTGAAATTTTCTCTTGGCGGAAATATGCTCCCTTTTCGTTCGAGAAAAAGTGTGTCTGCCATCACCGTTAGCCACGAAATATAGATACTCCACATCGGCAGGATTTAATGCTGCCAGGATAGATTCTTCTCCAGGATTGTTGATGGGACCAGGAGGTAAGCCGTAGTATAGATAAGTGTTATACGGTGATTCAATTTTCAAATCTTTATTTAAAAGCCGACGGGGACCATCTTCAATAATATATTGAATTGTCGGATCAGCCTGGAGTTTCATATGTTTCCTCAACCGATTATGATAAACAGCGCTAATTAATGGACGCTCCGAATCATAAATTGCCTCTCCCTCAATGATACTGGCTAACGTTAGTACATCAAAATCCGTAAACTCAAACTGCGATGCAAGGACCAATAGGGAGTCATCGAAAAAAGCTAAACATTCAGATACCATCTTTTGAATGATGACTTCAGGTTCTTCATTTTCCTGGAAGTAATACGTATCAGGGAAAAGATATCCTTCAAGAGATTCAACATTGATACCCATCGAATTGATAAAGTGATCATCTCTGCACAATCTGATGAATTCTTTCGAATTAATACCGACTGTTTCCTCAAAGATTATCGCAGTACTTTTCACCGTCAATCCTTCCGGAATGGTAACCCTTTTCACAATGGGATTTCCAATAACCAGTTGATGAATAATACTGTAATTTGTTTTTGCATTCTTCAGAGAAAAGACACCAGACTTGATGGATCTTTCATATCCCATCATCCGAGTTGCGAGAATAAACGGACTCACATGATCAATCACAGATTTTGATTTTAAAGTCGATGCAATATCGGAGAGGGTTGAGCCATTTTTCACGGCTATTTTCACAACATCGTGTGGATTTGGCTGTGGCCATAACACCATAAGGCAGTAGAATATCACAATGGATATAACTGTCAGTGAGACAACTAATCCAATGGAATTATAAATATCTTTAAGCTGGAAATTAGAGGGCATTTTCGGGTGGCGAATATAAAACTATTTTTAGTTTAAAACAATCAAAATTCTACATTCCATCGTCGGTAATTTGGCTTTGTATTCTTTGGTAAGAATCGTATATTTGCGACCGTCATGGCGAAGAAATCTCAAAAAAGTGGGTTACATTTGTTTGAAGGGTGGACTTTTACAAGAAAAAATTATTTGATTTTTGGTATTGGAGTTGTCGTTATTATAATTGGTTATATTGTGATGACAACAGGGGAAGTGAACAGTTTTCAATCTCTAACTCTGGCACCGATTCTGCTTTTTGTAGGGTATGTGGTCATTATTCCCCTTGCGCTGATTTACAGGAAAAAGTCGAAAAAGTCTTTGGGATCGTCCGCCAGCCCTTCGGGGACGGATAAATAGTTCCCGTCGGTAGGTGGACAGGTCCGCCTTCACTCTGTTACGGCGGACAGGCAGTTGGATAGAGGTCTGCCTATCTATACGGAGAAAAATTTTTAAAAAATAAATTCAATGGGATCGTAGTTCAATTGGTTAGAGCACCGGCCTGTCGAGCCGGAAGTTGAGGGTTCGAGTCCCTTCGGTCCCGCTCGATATTAGTCTCAGTGAACCTTGTGTTTACTGGGACTTTTTCGTTTATAGGCAGAGAATAGATTCTCTCCCCTACTCGCATTTCAATGCTCTTTTCAAACACAGTAATCCCGGCTATTATTTGACTAAGTACTGCCTTTTTGGTTGGGATAGGCAGGTCTGGAAGAATCTTAGATAGGTTCTTTAATATTTCAGTAATGAGTTCCCCATCAAAAGATGTTACTTCAACTTCAACAATCTTTTGTTCGATTTCATCTTTAAGTACCTGATTCTTGTCCAACTGAATTTTTAGTTCATCATGAACCTTTATTGCCTGTTTTTTAAATAATTCAAGGTCAGATCCTTCAAGGCCTGCGAACTTATCCGTTTCATCTTGAATTTGAGAGAAAAGCTTATCTTCCTCTGTTTTGAGTTCACCTAACCGTGTTCGGCATGCATCCAACTCATAATTATAATTATCATGATACTCTTTGATAAGTTTTTTCACTAATTTTTTATTTGACCCCAGTTCATTCAAAACCGTTAATACTTTTTCATCAATTAAATCGGCGCGAATTGTTTTTTTACATGAGGAACACTTGTAATAATAGTACGCTTTCCCAGTTTTGCTAGTACCCCCGCCTGTGATAAATTGAGGGTCATCATGACATACACCACATTTTATCAGACCAGATAGTTCGAAAACCTTCTTCTTCTTTCTAATATGATCTGACTTCATGTCCCGGTTTTTCATGAGAAGTAATTGTACCCTTTTAAATTTCTTATCATTTATAATTGGCTCCCAATTACCTGGCAACTCTTCATAAGCGTCTCCTGGAGGCAACCCATCTATTCCCCTTTTACCCTTTTGATACTGCTGCACGCCTATATAGACCTTATTTTGAAGGATACGGCTGATACTTACTGTAACGTAAGGGTGTGGATCTCCTGAATTCGTTCCGGTCATTTTCCGTGCTGGTGTTAGAATACCTCTTTCTGTCAGTTTATCTCTGACTATCCCTAAAGACCCATGTTCCAAATAAAGATCAAATATCATATTAACCACTTCTACTTCAGATGGAATTGGTATTAGCTGGCCAGGCTTTTCAGGATCTTTTTTATAACCAGTAACTGTTGCTGTAACCCAAAGCCCACGTTTTGCCCTAGCATATCTATTATCTTTCCCCCTTTCACTGGTTTGTTCACTCTCAAGTTCATAGAATACAAGCATGAATTTTAAAATTGCCCGACCTATGGCAGTTGATGTATCAAAACTTTCCTTTAGTGATACTATATCAACATTTTTATGTTGAGTGATATCATATAGTTCATAGAATTCACGAAGGTTTCTATTTAACCGGCTTATACTGATGGCTGCAATTGTTTGAATTTTCCCCATTCTAATATCGGCAAGCATTCTCTTATAGCTAGGGCGTTTTGCAGCCTTTGTCCCTGTCTCAACATCCCGATAAATAATAAAGTTTGTATATGGTTCCTTATCATCATCGTATTCAGCCTGGGAGTTTTGAAATTCAAACCATTCGGTAAGTCGTTGTTTTTGGGATATAATAGACCCTTCTGGGGTATCCTGATGTCTAGTTGATACTCTTAAATAGAAAGCGACTGTGTTAGATGGTTTTGCCATGCTGTAATTTAATTACTCAACTCAATGTTGATAATATACAAATATGTAATGATAGCACTATAAAGAGGCAACAACTGGCAATCTTCCTTCCTTTTTTCGAATAGCATATGTTTCATTACTATCGCACCGATTAATTATATTATCTATATGCCAGTAAGTATTACCATCGTAGTCGCAATATATTTGCTTCATCTCATAAAAAGAATCTTCATACCCATTCTTATCTAAATGATCGGCAAGTTCCAAAAACAAATCATTATCCACTTTTTCCTGAACAATATATTCGTGTGGCCAAGTGTCAGCATATGTTTTTGCGAAAGTCCATGGTTGGTCTTTAATAAAATTTTTAAGTTCTGACGATAGATTCATATTCACGTCAAGTTAGAGTTTTTAAAACCCGCTGATATTTCTTCACGCGAGCAACATCCTTTTCAGTCATCTTTGAAATCCTGCTTAAATCTAAATTGTCTGTGATATCAGCAATTTTAACGCCTTTTGATATTGGATTAGATGCAGCCTTTTGGACAAACTCATCATAAGTATCCTTTTCATCCCTTGTAAGAAGATTAACAGCCTTAATTACATCAACATTAAACCCTTCTCTCTTTAAATCATCCAGAGTCCAGTCACTGTCTTCTACAACATCATGCATGACAGCTGCCATTTTTTCATAAATTGATTTCATTTGAAACATCAGGCGTAACGGATGCAATATATACGGCATACCGTTTTTGTCTTTCTGCCCATGGTGTGCTTCAACAGCTATCTCTATTGCTCGTTCAAGTGTTGCCATTATTATTCTTTAATTAACAACGTTAAAAACCTGTGTAATCACATTCTTCTCTTTCGCCTTATCAATCGTGTATTTAGTACCACGGCTGACGCCATCCCAGAATGCGACCACTTGATGGGCAAGGGACACTATCATATCATTTCGAACAAGGCCTGCACGTCTGCCGTATTTATCCCATTCAGGGGGAATAGATATTACTTCCATTCCAAGTTTGCGGGCTTCATCTTCAGCTGTTGCATCAACACCTTTAGCGCCCCCTGACACTATTGTATCATTGGGGGAAAGTTTACTTACGTACTTCCTAACTCTTTCAAGGTTTGGGTAATGACGACTTCCTACTATGGCTACTTTCATCTCCCATGCCTCAACTTCAACCAAACAAATTTAACAATAGCAGATGACGCATCATCAGGATGCATATCTTCACTTCCGCAGGATTTGAGCAATTCTTTATTATCTCCCCAAAGCCCCATGCTGTTACGTATTCCTTGACCTAAATTCATATGAACACCCCAGAGTTCATCTTCTTTAATTTTTTTGATAGAAGCTAAATCCTCTTTATCTAGCGCATCTATTACTATTTCAGCAGCAGTCTCAATTGTCTTTGGATAAACGTCTTTGTAACTCATCTTTTTTTATATTTTTATTGATCCATTCACTTTTTCTAATATCATTTATAGTTTTATAAATTATATCCTTCTTCATAACTTCTCATAAAAGCTGTTACTCTTAGATTCTTT
>CAZVFT010000096.1:0-8509 GCA_964626495.1 uncultured bacterium | reverse complement strand
CTAGCCAAATAGATTCAGATGAACGATCCCAATCAGAAAAAGCTGCAATAAAATCCAGAAGTGACTGCCTTAAGCCTTCATCATCTTTACTAACCTTTATCGGTAATCCCCTTAATGCTTTCCTGGCATTTGTTTTGAATTCTTCAGGGCAATGGGGGTCACAAGGGTCCGGAAAGATCAAGCCCAGTAAAACCGATCGGCAGGCAGCAAGGGGGCGCCGTGCCCACCACAGGTGTAAAGTCGATGGATGGCCGTGGCGAATGGACTTTTCCCGGGCAGACTGTTTACTGACCTCTGCAATGGGGAAATCAACTTCTATGAGCCGCTTGCACTCTTTAGGTATCATTAGTTCTTACCTATTTCATTACCCATTTCATTAGGTATTACCTAATTCCCAGGTGTTTGTTTTCTGCCATTTTGCATTCTGCCCCCTACCCAGGCATTCTACTTGATCCTGTGCACGTAAGTCTTTCAACACCTTTCTAATCATATCAATACTGACACCGGGACATTCATCTTGCAATTGGCCTACAGTAAATGAGCTTTCCCTCTTTTCAATGGCAGAAGTAATCAGTTCTGTCTTTGCCCCTCTGGGGCTTTTGATGCGTCCTAAACGTTCCTCAAACTCCCTGTAGGCAGTTTTCAACACGTACAGGAGAAAATTGACATAAGGCCATGGATCGTGCTTGCCCTCATGCCAACCCTGGGAACATATTTCGAGGGTCTCGTAGTAGCGCTCCTTGTTTTCTTCAATGAGTCGTTCAAGACTGATGTACCGGCCCACCTCATATCCAAGATGATAACACTGCAACAGAAGAAGCAATCGTGAGACACGTCCGTTTCCGTCCCGAAATGGATGAATACAGAGAAAATCGAGGTTGAATCCAGCCAGAGTTACCAGGGAATGGATCCATCGTTCTTTCATGCATCCGTTCCACAATTCAACTGACTGCTCTATGTAGTCAGGTGTATCAGAGGGCGACACCGCTCTAAACCTGACCCGTTCCCTGCCATCAGGATATTTCTCAATGATATCGCTTGGTTTCTCCTTGTATTGCCCGGTGTCCCAGGCATTGCTTTTCACCAGTTCATGCAAGCGCTTGACGGTCTGTTCTCCGATGGGCACACCCTCCCTCTTTCGATGAATCATAGCGAGGGCATCCCGGTATCCTCGCACTTCTTCTTCATCCCGGTCTCTCAGTAGCGGCTTCCCGAAGATGATTGTCCCAACACGGGATTTGTCCACCTCGACCCCCTCAATCCGGCTGGAGGATACTGCACTCTCAATCAAGGCGTGTTCCCGAAGTACTTTTAGCTTTTGCGGGGATTGTTTGGTGAACAGTTCTTGTCTCCCTTTCGCTTCGCCTAGGTCTGCTAGATACAGGGAAGTCAGAGTAGGAATTGTTTCGGGTTTTCTTGAGAATTGCTCCAGAGTCTTCATGCGCCTTTTCCCCTATCCAACCTGCTGCTATCGCTGATTTTCATGGGCTTCGTCATGGCATCCACATTCAGGTAGTAGTGCTGCACTTTGCTTACCTCATGCCAAGGAAATTTGGCTGGATTTAATATTGGTTCATGCATTAAAGGCTTATCACCACAATTCGTTACAATGTAGAGCCAGTAGCAGTCGGGTCTGTCTTGGGCAACACGCTGCTCATTAGGGGTTAACAGAATTGTACCTGTCCTATCCTGCAAACCTTTGATCTCTATTAGTCGCAACTCGCCTGTTTCTCTATCTAAACTTGTGATATCGTAGCCCAAGTTCTGCTTATGAACATCTTCCACTACCCGTCCTTGAGACTCTTCATACTCCATCACCACCCGCATGGCAATCATTTCAGTTTCAGGGTTAGGACGCATTCTCCGCACTTCAGGTGTTTCCCGGTCAGGGTGTGGCAGAACAATAATACTGGTTACTGGATCAACAGCTTGCAATGATAGCGACCGCTGTTGAATGAGTTCAGCCTTTCGCTGTTCTCTGCGATTGAACATTTCAGCATGGCGATTTTCTGCCCTCGCCATACGTCCTTGTGCTCCTTTAATACCCTGTTCGATTTCTTCACTGGCCAGGCCGATTTCTTGATCAATTTTCCCAAGTAATTCTGTTAAAGAAAGCTCAACATGTTCTGTTATCCTTTTAATTTCACCAACTCGTTCATTTTTAATTTCTTGTAAGAATGGTTCTAAGACATGCTGGCTCAACCATTCAACAGGGTTTGTTTCTTCAGGTATCGAAGGCAAAGTATCCGACGTGTGCGCAGGTGAAAAATTCCCCAGAATAGCTGGATCCTGGTATTTCAACTCACCAGCACTGGTTGTTTCCACTGCAAATAATTTCTCGTGAACGATTTCTCCAAGACCGTCTACTACTCTAGCTCTGAAAAAGTCAATTCTGGATGGTGTATCATGTTGGATTGAGTAATAACATGCTCCTTTACTTAAAGATTCTTGGGCTTTTTCCACTGTATGTCTGCGTAAGGATTCAAACAAAGGGTGGCCTGGCGTCATCCATTCAAGAGTAAGGTTCTCAGCTATTTTTCGGTCCGTCGAAAAGCGAGGATACTTGTTGGCTATTGGGGGCAATCGCCAGTCTCTTTGTCGTTCGTATTTCAGAAGGATAGATGGTGTTTTACTCGTGTCAAAAGTGAAGGGAATCTTTTTAACTGGCTTAACAGTTAGATTTGCCAAAGCGGATGAATCATAAATAAACCGAGCAATGGTTTCGGGAACAATACGTTTTTCCTGTGCTTTAGCTTTTCGTTCAACCAGCATCTCCAAGTTAATCTTTTTTGTAGCAAGCCCTTCTAATGCATTTTGACAAATCGCTTTGAAATGATCTTCGTCAATATTTCTTAAAATCCTTTCTTCAAGATCCTCATCACCCAGCTTTCCTGCGTAGTAATCTCTTAATATTCTTTCTATGTGGTTTGCAGGCAAGACTTCACCAATTACATTGAAAACTGCATCATCATCTAATGCGTCTCTAATATTCTGTAATTTATCTAACAATTTGGACAGAACTTTACCTTCGATTGTATTAGTAGCCACAAAATTGAAAATCAGACAATCCTTCTTCTGACCATAACGGTGGATCCTTCCCATACGCTGTTCCAGCCGATTTGGATTCCAAGGGATATCGTAATTGAACATGATATTGCAGCAATGCAGATTTATACCTTCTCCCGCTGCTTCGGTAGCTAAAAGTATCTGAACATCGTTTTGCCAAAACTGCTGTTCTACGAAAATACGTGATCCTACTTCGTCCCTGGATCCTGGCTTCATGCTGCCGTGAATACAACCAACCTTGAATCCCCAATCTGATAAATTCTTTTCCAGATACTTTAAAGTGTCTTTGTATTCTGTAAAAATCAGCAACCTTTTTGTATGATCTTCATAAAAGCCTTCTTTTTGAAGAAGAGATTTCAGTTTGGACAATTTCGCTTCTATTCCTGAATCCTCTACGGTTTTGGCGTGAATGGCAAATTCTTTTAATTCCTCAATTTCCAATTGTATTTCATCAGCATTGTTTGATATCGTAATCGCTTCCAGTATTCGTTCAAAATGTTCCCTTTCGAAATCTTCCATTTCTTCCATTTCTTCCGGTGTAGGAAGATACGGTGGTGCAATCTGTTTTAACTCTTCGGCATGGGCTAAAAGGTTCTCCAATCGTTTTGCTCTGTTTTCAAGTGATTTGCGAAGTGAATGCGTACTGGAAGCCAACCGTCTCTGATAAAGGCTCATTAGGAATCCAACTGCTCTAGATCTAGGATCATCTTCATTAGCTGCTGCCCGTGCACTCTGTCTTTTGATGAACTGGGATATTGCTTTGTATAATTCAAATTCATCTCCGTCAATCTTGAATCCAACCGTATTTGGAATCCGTTCGGTAAAGATTTTTTTAGCTACCCAAGTGCCATCTTCCTGCTTATCTGGAAAATAAACCATGGCCTCTTTTACTCGGCGTAAATAGAAAGGCGCTTTTCGTCTTTCCATCGCAGTTTTAATAGATTTCACATCAGCGTAAACATCTTGGTCCAATAGTTGCAAGAATAAGGTGAAATTGTTTGGATCACCTTTGTGTGGTGTTGCCGTCATTAGCAACACATGATCAGAAATATCTCTTAATAATTCACCTAATTTGTAGCGCAGGCTTTTATGGGATTCATCTCTAGCAGACATTCGGTGAGCTTCATCAATTATAACAAGATCCCAATCCACTTGTTTAAGACTAGGTAAGATTTCATCACGTTTAGCAAGATCGAGCGATGTAATAACCTGATCTTTTTCCAGCCATTGATTGACACCATATTGTTCCTTTAGGTCCCTGCCCTTCATCACCTGAAACTTCTCGTCAAATTTATCCTTCATTTCACGCTGCCACTGAAAAGATAAGTTAGCAGGACAGACGATTAAAATCCGCTTAATTAACCCTCTCATTTTTAGTTCACGGATCAAAAGTCCAGCCATTATTGTTTTTCCTGCTCCCGCATCGTCGGCTAAAAGAAATCGTACACGAGCCGTTTTCAATAAATAATTGTAAATAGCTTCCAGCTGGTGAGGTAACGGATCTACACGAGAGATAGAAAGACCAAAATAGGGATCATATTCGTAAGCGATCCCTAACTGGTATGCCTGCAGCCCAAGACGTATTAGTTTACCATCGGAATTATAAGAGTAAACTGAATCAAGAATCTGTAGAGTATCTAAATCTTCAGGTTTTAGATTAACACTCCTGAATCTTTCCGTTTGTGTGCCAACAAGACCCAATGATAATACATCATTTCCTTGTTGTTGGATTGTGACCACTTTCATTGGTTCGTTGAATAGTGATCCAATTAATATTTGATTTGGTTTTACTCGTATATCAGCCATTGTGATAATAATTCAAGCTATTCTTCTTTTTGATACAAAACCAATTTATAATCAATCCCCAAATAAGCATGGATTAATCTGTCTCTCAAACCAGCACGATACATTGGATCTGCAAGAAGAGGATTTGTGTGTAAACCGCGTGTAAATAATGCGATATCAGTATCCCTGCATCTTCTGTATCTACTGTGAGTTACAAGCCTATCAACATAATTGTCAATTGTTTGATCCACACCAACAGCGTGTAAACCGCGTGTAAAATTACTCCTGGGGAAGTTCATAATATGCACCCTTACCGACACCTTGTTTTATAATACGACCATTGGTGCTCATTTTATCCAGCAAACGATAGGCTTGGTCTTTGTTCAATTTACAAACATTCATAACATCCTGCCGAACAATCTTCCCCTGTTCTCTGATGAAGCGCAAAACCTTAATTTCATAATACTGTTTCACATTAGATTTATTTGTAGTATTAAAAAGTGTAACACGGAAATGATTCCCTAACTCTTGGAAAGTGGGTATAGGTAATAGAACCGATTCACACTCATCCAGTATTCTTCCAATGCCGGACCCCCAACGATTAATGAAACCCAAACGATGAAAAACGCCCCCGATAACCTTATTTCTTAATCGGGAAACTCCAGATACTGCAGATTCAATCGTTTGACCGAATGGCAATCCACCAGGATTTGTAACCTCAATTCTATTGTCAAAAATGGCTACTTGAATTGAACTCCCTGAAATCATATAATCGGCGTGAACAATAGCATTAATAATGGCTTCGCGAATGGCTTTTACTGGATACTCCGGAACGATTTCGTGTGTCGATCTCCCTATTTCTATCGATTGATTTGTATGTCGTTCTACAAATTGTATGGTTTGATCAATTAAATCAATTAAATGCCCAGACAAATATTTATCATCAAGAATATTTGATTTGGTTGTCCCGTGAAATCGTCCACAGCGAATGGCTGCATCAGGAAATAATTCTTGATGATTTTTCGCAAATAATAATGCACCACCCACTGTGGGAATTGATTTATTCTGATAGCGACAAAGAACATTTTCTGTAATAAGTTTTTCTTTGGTTACTGTAAAGTTTTTTTCTTTATAAACCGATTCGATATATTGAAAATCAATCTCTGCAACAGGCTCAACACAGGGTTGTTCATCAAATGCCTTATTGCGAGCAAGTAGTACCATTTCTTTGACTAACTCATTGCCGGCTTGTCTATTAGTAGAACCATAGCGAACATAAACACCATCAGGATATCCCTTACTAATTAAATAAAACGGAGCAATATGATTTGGTATTTCGACTAATAACAATTCTTTCTTATTATGCGTTATTCGATGAATACCCATAAGTAATTTGGGGGAAATGCTATCTGAAAATACATTCGTTATTCGTTCTTCATCTATTTGGGGATCTGTCAATCCGATAATTTGTTTATCGTCACCTACACCAATAAGTATTTGACCACCTGCAGTATTTGCAAATGCAATGGCTGTTTTTACAATTCTATCTATTGAATTCGTGTTTTCTTTGAATTCAAGTGTTTTACTTTCGTGCTGCCTTATTAACGAATCAATGTTAATCATTCCCAATTCCTATTCTCAATTTTTTCCCATCTTATCTATGATTAGTGAGAGAAGTCGATGATTAGTGAGCGAAGTCGAACTATCATATCTTACACACCACACCTTCAAATAACTTATAATTCTCCATAACACTATCGTCTAAATCAAACTCTTTCATATCAGTCATAATATTCTCGCTTTTAATATAATCAATACTACAATACTGCTTCCCATCTCAAAATCCGCCGCTTCTGAAACTTTCCTGATAAGTTTCATATTTAACCCTAATTCTTATTTATACTGTCTCATAACTCATCTCAAAAATAAGGTTTCACAACCATTGTGTGTTAATGTTTTTAAGACTTTCTCTGGCATAAGAAAAACAACCAACAAATGGAGGACTTTTTGTCAAAATGGATTATATTAATGTGGTGATAGACGGTTTTAATAAATACCTGTTATCCAGGACTGGTTTAAAGATTATGATGGATGATTAATCGTAATTTTTAAAAACACCTGCCCCCGTGTAGCGAAGAATGAACGTATCGGGGCAATTAGCGGTTTCTTGAGTCCAATCATAAAAACTAAAGGAAATAATCAGAAATAAGTGTAAAATATTTTGTGTTAATGGATATTGAATTAGTGATTCTCAACTAACATATGTAGTATTCATTGAGTCTGTCATGAAAAAAACATTATTTGTCACAATCTTGCTTGCCATAACATGTGTTTTTACGCAAACACATGTCGAAACATATAGCAGTCTCTATTCAGTTGCAATGGAGGACAGCATTATTACTATTGAAGAATTATCGTTATTAAATGCGCTTCAGGCCTCTTTTGGAATGGAAGAAGATGAGGTTCTAAGAATTCAACAGAAATGGCGTGAATCTGAAACACCTGAGTCTGCAATAATTAGAAATCAAGAAGGTCGATGGTGGATTATCTACCAAAACATGCTTTTAGGAAATGGATTATACGGAAATGCAATCCCATATATTTTAGATATTGAAGATGAAAAAGTTCGTGGTGGAATGCAATTTTTATTGTTTGCCGGAGGGTTTTATTCAACCTGGATGTATACAAAAAATATGGATATTTCTTATGGTAGAGCTTTATCTCAGAATTATGGGGCAAGTCTTGGTATCGCTTCTGTATATCCATTAATTGCATTAGTTGGGTTTGAGAACTGGGCGGATATGGATCCGGATGGTAAAATCACGCTTACCTATATGATGGTGGGGGCCCCCATTGGTATCTGGCAGGCAGACCGGCTATATCGAAAATGGAATCCCACAAACGGGCAAACACAAATGATCACTGGCGGAAGCGGGCTTGCCGGTTTTAATACCTGGGGATTATATTCGCTGATTACCGACATTCCTGATGAACTTAACGAGACCTGGTTAAGAGTCGGAATCCCACTCACGTATGCTGGAACTTTAGCCGGGGGATATTACACACACAAATATGTGATGAATAAACCCTACACACGAGGTGATGCATCATTTGTTAGTATTGGCACGATCGTTGGATTGTTATCCTGGTTTGAGTTATCCTTTGCACTTAATTTAGAAGAATACAGAGAGATTATGCTGTTGGGGCTGGCTACAGTAAACGGATATACGTATCTATCGGATAGACTAATTCAAAATGTGGATTTGACCACTGGTGATGCAGGTCTCGTTGCACTTGGGTCTGCCGCAGGTTATCTGACGTGGGTTGGGATCGCCTTACTCGCCGATTTGGATTATGAGAATGATGGTGCCAGGTTCATAGATGTTGCCTCGGTAACGGCAGGGTTTTATTTTACGTACAAAGCGGTTTCAAAACGGCGTATTGTGACTGCGTCAAATGAGTCTCGGCGATTCAATTTGTCATTCCAGCCGACGGTGATACATAATGCAGACCGGTTATCTCCTGGCTTGAATATGACACTTCGGTTTTAGGTTTTAGAAACAAATCCACATAAAATATTTAATGTTTCATCTTTGGTTAATGAACCTGAAAAATTCACCACAAAGACACAAAGACTCGAAGAAGTATTTAAATAAAA
>CAZVFT010000095.1:0-8602 GCA_964626495.1 uncultured bacterium | reverse complement strand
GCAAGGGAACCTGCCCCTCAACTGGCGCTATTTTAACCGGACAGTAGTGGTTTTGATTATCAACTAAATTGTTAAGAAAAATGTTAATTTTATTTTGATCTGTATATAACCTTTGAAGGGGCTCCAAAATATTATAGGTATGTGATGTGGTATTTACCGTAAAAGATAAGCTTTTGTAGATGTACAGATTGCCCTCCTCTGGGTAATATTGAAAAGGGATTACCTCAAGAGTAATGATGTGATTTGCTCCGTCAAAGAATCCATCATCTACCAGTCGAATCATTTCTGGGGGATAAACAGTATTTGTATTGTAAATTGAATTTAACGGTCCAACGAAGGGGGGTTTGGGAATATTGTCCCACGGATTATCGACTTCTTGTACTGGATATATTGGATAATCCAACATAACCGATTCCGGGCTACCAAGATTAACCTGGTATGATACAGGTTTTTGGTTATTAGGTATGATCAATTTTACATATTTTACAGGTAATTCAGGTTCAGATACTTTTAAATTTAAAGGAAGATTCCCCAGGGTAATCTTTGTATAATTATTACCATTCTCACCCATAATAATGCTTGTGGTCGATTGTAGATTGTTTAAATCAATTTGATGTGTAATTTGAGCAAGGGAGAGATTATTGAATAGAACTAAAAATCCAAAAAAAGTGAACAGACGATTACGAATAAAATGATTTTCCATGATAAGTTCCTCCTTTTTTATTTTAGAAGAATTATTTTAATGGTTTTTAGAACAACATTTTTGGGATTACTATGTGGCAAAGCTTTTAATCTTAAAAAATAAATCCCGGTTACATAAGAAAAATTATTAAAGTTTATTTTTATAGAGTAAATACCCGCTAGTTTAGTACCTGAAAATAAAGTTGTAACCTCTTTACCCAATAAATCATATACCGTTAATTCAACATCACTTAATTCCTGAATCCTATATTCAATTTTTGTGGATGCATTAAATGGATTGGGATAGTTTTGGAAAAGTTTAAAATCTTTTAAATCATTTGAATTTTCTGGATCATTGATTCCAAGTAAGTAATCATTGTTGTAAATATATACTTTACCATTACCGTGATGTTCGTAAAATAGAGCTTCAAGGTGCCCGATTGCAATAGAACTAATCGTATCTGAAAGCAATTTCGTAAAAACACCTAAATATTTAGCAAAACCACCGCGTTCACCATTATATGAAATAAGATTAGTATATAAAAAGGAATTAGTATCCAAATAATTTAAAGCCAGAATATCTGCATGGAAGTTAATATTGTAACCAGCACAAATTAATATATCATCTTTGTTATCATTATTAGTGTCAAAACAAGTGGAAATATTATATAAATAGTCATAACTACTCGGCTTTTGGAATGTAATTTTGTTGAAATTATTTTCATTTATTGGTGAGAAATAAACAACTGCTGAATCTCGCTCTAAAAGTGCAAAATCCGAAAAACCGTTGCCATCGATATCACCTAATCCAATTCCCTCAATCGGTAAGGTAATTATCTGACTTGTATCAATAAATACATGACTATTTTGAAAACTAATATTGTTAGTGTTACTTCCCCAAAATATATATACCCTTTTATCATTTACAGTATTATTGAAAGGCCAAGAACCTACTAAAAGGTCATTAATTGAATCATTATTTGCGTCAATGGTATAATCTAAAGAATATCCGAATCTTAGATATTGAACACTGTTGACCAAGTTAATATCAGGCACGTTATCCATATTCGCTCCACCAAAATAAATGAAAACTTCACCGTGTCGATCCCAATCATCAAAAGGCGCACCCACAACCAAATCATCATAACCGTCTCCGTTAATATCTCCGTTCATTGACATGGAGAAACCGAACTGGGTATAAAAATATTGTCCCGGATTAAGTGTCAGGATTAGCTCAGGCACTGTGTCAAGTTCGCTTCCGCCGAAATAAATATATACTTTACCTACATCAAAATCTCCATAATGTGGATCGGCAATTGCAAAATCAGAAAATCCATCACCGTTTAGATCTCCGTTGCCTGCAATTGTACCACCAAAACTTATAATCTGCTCATCAAAAACCTGGAATTTAATATCTGCAGTAGTATCAAAATCAATTCCACCCAAATATAATTTTGCATATCCGTCGGATACAGTATAAGGAATATAAGCAGGAGCCCCTACCATTAAATCTTCATACCCATCTCCATTTACATCTCCTATATTGGCTACAACACCAAACTTGTCCTGATCATTTTCTCCATGAAATTCCGTATAAAAGTAAAGACTATCTTGCCCATATAAACATAGGATAAGAATATTAAACAAAAAAAATATTACACTATTTTTCATTTTATCAACTACATTTCATATAGTACTTTAATTGTTATTCTATATAAAATCAATAAATTTCCTGTCAATTCCCTAAAATTTTTTAATATAAATATACCTATCCGGTCAGTAGCAACTATTTTCTCCCTTTGAATCGCGTGTTTCTTTTCATTTTCATTGTTCACTGCAAGCAGATTCCGTGCAGCCACTTGTTATTATACGCCTATATCATAAACTTTCATTCTTAGCGAGTAAAAAAGTTCGAATTTCCGTAATGTTAGCTTTATTTAAATTTTGAGGAAAGTTATAGCTATCACAAATTAGTCGGTTGAAGCAGGTAGCAATTTTATCATAAGATAAGATTGTTTCTATCCTTCCTCTTTCGTAGTGACTGAGATTATTTTTGTTTTACGGGATGTCGGATTACAGTTTTTAACCGTTCAGGTTTCGTCCGGTTTGGATCGCTCAAATAGATTTCGTGGTGTTTTCCACAGAGGATGTAATGACTCTCATCAGCAAACTGGTGGAGTTTATCGATGGTTGGTCTCTCTTCCGCATACGGACCGATGTGCATAATCTGGATAGCTAACCCTTCATGAAAACTTTCGAACCTTACTTCTGACAAAGCAGGGGGATCCTTTTTTTCTTTCACAAGGACAATTGCATTTTCTATTTCTTCTTTTGAAATATGTTCAGGTTGAGCAATCATCAATGTCCATTGCCAGAGTTCCTTCTTTTCCATATCAAATTCTTCGTTATTCTTCATCCACCAGAGTCCTTCCAGCGGTGGGACAACATAGTCTGGACCGAGACCTTTTTTCTTGAGCGCAAATTTTGTGGTGTATGAAATTCCATAGAGAACTTCTACGGCATTCTGGAATTGCTCAGAATTATTGGGGTCTCCTTCTCCATCAATCATGAGAAAGTTCATCTCGGGCACATCTACAACACCAACCTTTTTTTGTGACGGTTGGTAGAGGTGTTTTAGATCTTTCTTAAAGTCAATTTTGTTCATGATTTTCCCCAATTTAACGTTTATTGTAATCCTTGTTACTTTGAAATATCTGGTCGAAAATTATAAAAATAATTGTTAATAATCCTACTATCTTGGAGAACTCGCTACAAAGGCATTAAGCCACAAAAAAGAATTGATAATATGGAATTTACTATAACAACAAAGGACGGAATATTGTGAAAGAATCCATTAGTCCTTCTCTCCATTTAACACTTTATAAATGAAGACTTTGTGACTTGGTGGACTCGCTGTGGGCCTCCCCGTAGGCTACGGCCAGGGCTACGCCGAGGCTCTTTGTAGCAGATGGTGAATATATCAGGCTATAAGACAACTTTTTTAAAAAAGATTTGTCTAACTTTACGTAAATTAGTATCAGTATAATTAGCAAAATACAAAAAAAGGATATTATCCAATGAATATAAATTCATACAGTAAACACTGCTGTTCTTTTATTTTGGTATTACTTTTCTTAACTCCTGTATTTGCAGATGACTACTGGCAGCAGGAGGTGAATTATGAAATTCATGTAACGCTCGACGATTCTGCTCATACCTTATCAGCACATGAAATCATTTCTTACACAAATAATTCACCAGACACTCTAAGTTTTATCTGGTTTCATCTCTGGCCTAATGCATATAAAAATGATGAAACAGCCTATGCGAAACAGAAACTCGAGCACTTTTCCACCCGATTTCATTTTGCCAAAGAAAAGGATCGAGGTTATATAGACAGTCTCGATTTTAGTGTGAATAATGTACCTATAAAATGGGAATATCATCCGGAGTGGATTGATGTGGCGAAGGTGTATCTCAATGAGCCCCTTCTTCCGGGGAAAAGTGTAACACTGGAGACACCATTTTTCGTAAAAATCCCGAAGGTCTTCTCGCGACTGGGGCACACCGGGAAACATTACGAAATTACTCAATGGTACCCGAAACCCGCTGTTTATGATAAAGAAGGTTGGCATCCCATGCCTTATCTGGATATGGGTGAATTTTACAGTGAGTTTGGTTCTTTTAATGTCTATCTTACTCTTCCAGAAGATTATAGGGTGATGGCTACGGGGGATATTGTGAATGGGGAAACAGAATATGCATGGCTGGATTCACTTGCAGATGAAGGGGAAAAACTTCATGCGCTGGACAAGAAAGCTTTTAAAAAGAAAATCCGGAAGATTAAGAAAGAGATAAAAAAGGCTATAAAGAAGAAATCTGAGAAGGAAAAAACTGAGAAGCAGAAAATGAAGACTTTTTATTTTCATCAGGAGAATGTGCATGATTTTGCATGGTTTGCAGATCCCAACTGGATTGTAAGGAAAGGAGAGTTATGGTTATCGGATTCCACGAGAAAGGTTACTCTCTGGAGTATGTACCTGCCGAGAAATGCAAAGCTCTGGGAGAAATCTCTTGAGTATATTCATGATGCAGGGTACTGGTATAGCAAATTTTATGGCGACTATCCTTATAATCATATCACAGCCGTGGATGGAGATATGTCCGCCGGTGGTGGAATGGAATATCCCAATATCACTGTCATTTCAAAGATGCCGAGTAAGGATATATTAGAATTTGTCATTATGCACGAGGTTGGACACAACTGGTTTTATGGTATTCTCGGGAGCGATGAACGGGATCATGCGTGGCTTGATGAAGGATTGAACGAATATTCAAACATCCGCTACTGGGAGAAAAAATACCCGGAGCGAAACGGGCAGATTATTGTGCAGGACTTTATGCAAAATAAATTGGGGATCGGAAAAAACCTTGATTTCCGGTGGGTGATGGGATATTTGGGATACCAGGGAAGAGCTATCACAGGAGATGATCAACCTATCGAACTGCCGTCAATCGAGTTTCACCGCGGGAACTATGGATCAATAGTTTACGGTAAAACAGCCATTTTCACGCGGTATCTCCAGCACTATCTCGGTGAAGAGAGGATAGATGAAGTTATGCAGGATTATTATAAAATGTGGGAATTTAGCCATCCTCAGTCGGAAGATTTCCGGACAATATTTGAAAAGCATATTGATGAAGATCTGAGCTGGTATTTTGATGATGCCATTAATGATACAAAGGTCATTGATTATGGTCTTACTTCACTGAAAAAGGGGGAAGTGACAGTGGCAAACTTTGGGACGATGACTCCACCCATTGAGCTTGGATTTTACGATTCAGAGGGAAGGGAAATAGTTCGAAAATGGCTTCCCGGATTCGACGGGATGAAAAAAGTGAATACACCAATGGAAACAAAGCGAGTGATTATCGATCCGGACAATTATATGCCTGACATCAATCGCTGGAATAATACAACCTCCAAACCTTTTAAGTTCCACTTTGTTTTTGATCAACCAACCTTTCAGAACCGGGAGGTGAACTTACTCCCGTGGCTTGGCGGAAATGCTTATAACAATCTGACCTTTGGCTTTGTGGGATATAGCGGTTTTGTACCCGGATATTCCTACGGGTTGGGGTTTACACCTCAATGGGATTTTGAACACCACAGAGTGGTTGGTAACCTCTCGGTTCAAAGAACCTTTTATCGGATTCTTGGCTTCCGGACTTTGACTATCTCGGGAAAGGGGAGTGATTATGCTGGTAGGAAAGGGGCAAATCTGTCGGTATTTGGAGTGGTGCGAAAACCTATTATCTCCACACCATATTTCACCATATCAGGGAATCTTTATCTTCATGATATCAAACCCGAAGCAGTAAATCCAACGTATTACAGGTCTGGAGAGTACGTGGTAACCAATATAAGTTTGTCGTATTATCATCGACCAAATCCTTTCTTGTCATACAACGGATCTTTGGGACTTTCCGGAAGTGTGCAAGGGGCTTCTTTTACTCGCTTCTCTAGTGTTAGTAGGCTTCGCTTGAGATATTCAAAAAAACTTAATCTCAGATGCAGAATCTGGGCAGGAACCTTTGTCAATGATCGTGACATTCCCACACAATATCAAACATGGATGGGGGGTGGAGTGGATCCCAATTTTGAACAAAGCTGGGTTTTCAACCGTACAGATGACGGAGGAAAAAGTCCGGTGAATGTTTACGATGAACAATTCATTCAGGAAGGACCTGCTCTACGAGGACGTGCCATTATCAATGGGATTCCGGTGGTATCTTCAGGTAATGCCTGGGGTATTAATGTTGATCAAAACCTCCCGTTTATCCCCGTTGGGTTGTTTGCTGATGCGGGTGGAGCTACCGATCTGAATGAAATTCTGATGGATGCTGGTTTGAAATTTTCTCTTCCCTTTATTCGTATTTACATTCCTCTATATCAAAGCTGGGATAATAAAACAATACCCACTGACTTTGATTGGATCCTGGATAGAGCACGATTTGAGATAAATGTTTCTATACCAATGATTCAGAGATAATAACGAAATTCTCCATCACTGAAAAAATATATTATTCAAAATCACATTTTTGACTAATGTGAAAAAGGATATATTTTTTTCCTTGAATCGTTTTTAAATTATAACAGTGTTTTTCAATCAATTTAGCGTATTTCGATAGGAAGGAGTAACTCTCTTTGAAGTGGAATAAAGAAAAATTTCTTGAGGAATTAACCTCTAATACATCTCGTGAAGTCGCAAAGGTTGGAATAAAACTGTATCAATTTATTGAAAAAAATGCTGATGAAATATCCTGGGGAAAAGGAAGTGAGTATGGTACAGTCACGTACAAAACAAAATCCGATCTTGGATTATTATCCCTGTTTCAGTTAACAACACGAGGGGAAGTAAAATTTTATGTAAACTATCTTCGTCAAAAGGTTATTCACAAGTCTGTCGTTAAAGATTACGTGATAAAACTTGAATCCAATTTCCTGAGGGATTTTGACAAACGGAATTATCCAACTGATTCATTTTGTGATATCAACGAACTCTTTCATACCTCTACTCAAGTGAATAAATTGATTCAAACTATTGAGGGTATAGCTTACCGATTGAGATTGTAAAATAGTCGCAACGACAACAGACCATCAGTCCAATGACTTTCCATTGGCTGAACTTTTTCTTCGAAATTGTTTCTTTTTGTTGAACCTCTTAATTATTTTCCATATCGGCGTTTGTATTCACAAAACAAGAAGTTTTATAAAGCGCACAAAATACCTGTGAAAGTTTTAGCAAAATGGTGGCAACCGCTTAAAAGTGGTAAATTACTCTGCACTCTCTGCCCTCGATATTGCAAGATTGGCAACGGACAAACAGGTTTCTGTTTCGTGCGAAAAAATGAGGATGGAAAGCTTTACCAGATGGCATATGGTCGTCCCACTGGGTTTGCTGTAGATCCCATCGAAAAAAAACCTCTGAATCACTTTCTTCCCGGCACGTCCATCTTAAGCTTTGGTACTGCAGGTTGCAATCTTGGCTGTCGATACTGCCAGAACTGGGATATGAGCAAGGCAAAAATGGATGATCTAAAATCGGTAGAAGTTACCCCAGAAGAAGTGGTTCAAATAGCGAAAAAAAATAACTGTCCAGGTATAGCTTATACATACAATGAACCAATCATTTTTGCGGAATTTATTCTTGATGTGGCTCAACTTGCTAGAAAAGAGGGTATTAAAAATGTCATGGTTACCAATGGGTATATTACCCCTGAAGCGAGAGAGGAGATTTTTCCCTGGATTGAAGGGGTAAATGTAGACTTGAAGGCACTTAGTGAACAATTTTATCATAAACTAACTTATTCACATCTATCTGATGTACTAGATACTATCCGTTGGCTTCACAATGAAACAGATGTCTGGATGGAGATTACCAATCTGCTGATCCCCGGATATAACGATGACTTTTCTGAAATTAAAAATATGGTAGATTGGCTTATAGAAAATGTTGGAGATGAAGTCCCCCTTCATTTCACAGCATTTCATCCCGATTTTAAAATGCTTGATGTTCCAAGAACACCACACCGAACAATAATAAATGCAAGACGGCTGGCGATGGAATGGGACATGAAATACGTCTATGTAGGGAATGTCTTCGACAGCGAGGGACAGACAACTTTCTGTCCGAACTGTCACAAAGCGCTTATTGAACGGAGCTGGCATTCTGTTCTGAAAGTTGATCTGGAAGGGACACAATGCAGTTGTGGACAGGAGATACCAGTCGTCTGGAATTAAGAGATTCGGCCGCATATACACACGATTTGTCAACTATAAACTATACAACTTAACTCACACTGAAATAGGGCATATAAATACTGGTAATCCCGTAGTTAAAAAAGTTGTTGCTAATTA
>CAZVFT010000094.1:0-8807 GCA_964626495.1 uncultured bacterium | reverse complement strand
TAGACAACCAAAAGCCACTTCGTTACTAAAACCTACCGGAAGTACTTCCTTATTTAACGTAAACCGTAAATATTTAAAACGTAAAGAGTTATTATTTATTTGCGTTTTACGCATTACGTTTTACTCATTACATAATTACTCACCAGCGAGATTCTACTATCCTCACTTATTTCTGTACTTGAGATAAATATTATCTTTCTGTTGAATAATATAGTTTTGTTCATCATTCATATCGAAACACTAACTCTCGAATATCTATCAAAGACTTGATCAATTGCTCTGTTTGATCAAGAGGCCACTGGGTAGCGGCGTCGCTTTTTGCATGAGCCACATTATCGTGTACTTCCAGAAAGATTGCGTCACATCCTGCTGCCACCGCTGCCCGCGCCAGCACAGGAATCATCTCCCTATCCCCACCTGTTTTTGATCCCATTTCCCCAGGACGCTGAGCACTGTGTGTGGCATCAAAAACAACCGGATAACCTATCTTCTGGATTATAGGTATTGATCGCATATCGGAAATGAGAGTGTTATACCCAAAGCTGACCCCGCGATCGGTAATGAGAATTCGGCGATTCCCCGTTGACTCAATTTTTTTAATAATGGGTTTCACATCCCAGGGAGCTATAAATTGTCCCTTTTTCACATTGATAGCAGACTGGGTTTTCCCTGCCGCAAGAAGAAGACTGGTCTGTCTACTTAAAAAAGCAGGAACCTGAATGATGTCCACAACCTCAGCAACAGAAGCAGCCTGAGCTGGTTCGTGAATATCCGTCAAAACAGTAACATCCAGCTGTTCTTTCACGTCTTTAAGAATTTCCAGACCATCATCCAACCCCGGGCCCCGAAACGACTCTATGGAGGTACGGTTCGCCTTATCAAAAGATGTCTTAAAGACAAATGGTACTTCCAATTTTTTTAAGAGGAACTTCAATGATTCCGCCATTTTCAGACAGTGCTCCCGTGATTCGATAACACACGGACCTGCAATAATACACAGTTTTTCACCACCAAACTCAATATCTCCTACGTGAATATTCATTTGGTTTTCCTGTATTTTATCGAAGCTTTTACAAATTCTCTGAATAAAGGATGAGCTTTCTCCACCCGACTTTTAAGCTCAGGATGAAACTGGCTTGCTACAAACCAAGGATGATCCTTCAATTCAATGATTTCTACAAGATTAAGTTCTGGATTGATACCGCTGAAAATCATCCCATGATTGCCAAAAAGTGTTTGATACTTATTGTTCACTTCATACCGGTGTCGATGCCTCTCAAAAATCATCTTTTTTCGGTAGGCAGCATAAGCTCGAGTGCCAGGTTTCAACTTACAGGGATAGGCACCTAATCTCATTGTCCCCCCTTTACTCTTTACTTTTTTCTGGTCAGCCATCAGGGAAATAATGGGGTCAGGCGTCTGTTTTTTAAACTCGGTGCTGTTCGCCTTCTTCAGACCACATACATTCCGGGCAAACTCAATCACCGCACATTGAAGTCCCAGACATATCCCAAGACACGGGACCCTGTTCTCCCGGGCAAATCGGGCACAGGCGATTTTCCCTTCAATTCCCCTGCTGCCGAATCCCGGCAATATTAAAATTCCATCTGCTTCACTTAGATGTTGAACGACATCTTCCTGACTCTGAATATCTTCTGTATCCACCCAGTGTAACGTAACATGAGCATCATTCTCAACTGCTGCATGAGTAAATGCTTCAATTACACTCTTGTAGGAATCCGGTAATGAGGTATATTTTCCACAGAGGGATATGGTAACCCGCTGAGAAGGATTTTTCACTCGATAAACAAAATTTTCAAGCTTTGATATATCGTGATCAGTGTCGTCTAACAAAAACTGATTTATAATAATATTAGTTACACCCTGATTGTGGAAGACCAGAGGAACTTCATAAATACTCTCCACATCAATTGCTTCAATAACGTGATCTGGGTGAACATTACAGAACAGGGCAATTTTATCTCTCACAGATCGTGGGATGGGATAAGCCGTGCGACAGAGGAGAAGATCAGGATTGAGACCGATTTCCCTGAGTTTCATCACGCTATGTTGGGTTGGTTTTGTTTTCAGTTCACCACTGGTTTTGATGAATGGAACCAATGTTACCTGGGCAATAAAACAGTTTTCTTTACCCAATTCCATTCTCATCTGACGGATAGTTTCAAGAAAAGGAAGACTTTCAATATCCCCTACTGTTCCACCCACCTCGCAAATGACTATCTCGAATTTTTTCGGTGTGTTGATGGCTTTTATTACCCGTTTGATTTCATCGGTGATGTGAGGAATCACCTGAATCGTCTGTCCGAGGTAATCTCCACGACGTTCCCTGTCAAGAACAGCCTGGTAAATCTGCCCGGTTGTGGTATTATTTGCAGCACTCATTTTAATACCGGTGAACCTCTCATAATGCCCAAGATCAAGATCCGTTTCAGAACCATCATCAAGCACAAAGACCTCCCCATGCTGGAAGGGATTCATCGTGCCGGGATCTACATTGAGATAGGGATCAAGCTTCATAATAGTTACGGAAAATCCCCGACTTTTCAGTAAATAACCAATGGATGCCGAAGCAATCCCTTTGCCCAATCCTGAAAGCACACCACCCAGAATAAAAATATATTTAGTGGGTCGTTTTACCATATGAAATTATTCACCGCAAAGTTCGCAAAGAACCGCAAAGTATTGTTATAATGAAACTTACAATAATTTGTTGTTTCAATATAATGAAAAATATTTTTCATTGACAATTCTTTTATCTTCAAATATATCTACGTTTATCCGCGTTCATCTGCCTGCCCCGCCCGCCTGACATCTTTCGGGCAGGTAGAGAAGAATGACCGTATCGGGGTGGCTAATGAATTAAGCAGGCAATAATGTTTCTCAACTAATTTTAAATCTTCTGGAGTATTAACACTAATACCATCGTAATCAGTCACTACCACTTTTATTGGGATACCGTTATCCAGAGCTCGCATTTGCTCCAGATGAGATTCCTTTTCATTTTTTGTTGGTATCATACTGGCAAATTTATGAAGAAATTTCCCATCAAACACATATAGTCCTACATGTTTAAAAATGTTATTCTTTGACCCATTCCCACTGTATAACCTAAAAAAATCTTCCGCAAATCCATCCTCAGAAACTCGAACCTTAACCGTATTGGAATCTTCCCAATCTTCATCAGACAAAGCCGTACTTGCCACTGTACCCATTTTCAAAGATTCGTCTTCTAAAAACGGTTTTACCGTCAGATCAATGATATCAGGATCAATGAAGGGTTCATCTCCCTGGATATTCACAAAGATATCACCGTCACTGTTCTCTGCAACTTCAGCTACTCGTTCTGTGCCGGATTTGTGGACAGAGGAAGTTATTCGAACCGGGATTCCCAAAGCTTCCAATGTGAGTTGAACACGTCTGCTGTCCGTCGCAACAACAACAGAATCGAGCAGATTTGTCCTGCAAACCTGCTGGTAAACCCGAGCTACCATTGGGGTTCCATCGATGGGTGCCAGAACCTTGCCTGGAAACCGGGTAGATTCGTATCTTGCCGGAATGACGCCTAAAATCTTTTTCTTTTTTACCATACAAAACTTCTAACTTTACAATAATCGTGCCAATACAAATTTAGGAGAATGTATTTCGGAAATCAAGGAAAAGGGTACAAAAACAATAACACCTCCCCGACCCCGAATCTTATGCGGGGTAGCAGATAGCACGCCTGCCCCATCAAAAGATTATTAACATTTCAAAGGTTCGCTAAAAAATTGGCGTTATTTGAGTGAGGTGCAACCTGCTACTTTTCTGGGTAAAATCCAAAAATACAAAGAAAGTTCCACATAAAAATTCAATTTTTAAAACAAAAACTGGGAATTGGGTATAGGGGTATAGGGATATAAGATATAGGGGAATAAGGAGATTAGGGTTTTAGGACGGAATTTAGGTTTCAACCTTTTAAAAAATGTAAGTTAATACCTCAACCGTTTTTTAAAACCCTGAAGGGTAAAATCCATTTCTAACCTTTGAAAGGTGTGGTAAAAAAGTGGAGTTATTTGACTGGGGTGCTCGCTACTACCCAGAACATATTACCAGATTAGCCACCCCTATCCGCTACCTTGAGGGTTGTTAAATTGAGTGATTAGATAAATGTATAAAGTACCCATCTCTTAAAAAATACGTCCTCAAAGATATACTGACCATTTTCCTTTAACAGCATCTCTCTTTGCAGCAATTTTTTAATTGCCTTTTGGATACTGGATGTTGAACCTAAACTGTGCTTTTGTAGAAATTGTTTTGAAAAAATAAAAGGAGGATTGTCTTTTGCAATTGCAACAACCAATTCGCGCTGTTTTGGGGATAAACTTTCCCACAAATTGACAAAACTCTGATTCTCAATTTCCAACAATCGCATTAAGGCAGACTGAATAGATTCCTCTGATACTTTTTTTCTTTCCCTTTCCTGCTCCCACAAAAAGTAACACAACTGCTGAGTGTAAAAAGGATGGCATTCCGATATCTCGAGAACCTCAGATATACATCTACTAGTTATATCGTAAATACCCAGACGAAATTTTCTCGAAATAAACCCAGAAAAAGCGTCCTCGTTTATTTTTCTTAAAGGAATATGTTTAGCACTGCGATAAAAGGGACGATTTGTGTTTTCAAACATATTCTGCATAATATGCCGCTTGCTGCCCATAAAGATATAGCTCACATTTGAATGTGTTTGAAATGCACTTCTCATTTCTCTTTCAATTTCATCATCTGGATAATTATTTATCTCCTGAAATTCATCAAAAACAACAACCGCAGGTTTATCAGTACTCTTTGCTCGGTTGTGTACCGCCTTAAACAGATCAGCAAATATTGGTGAATATGGTTGGGACTTATCAAATTCAAATTCTATTTCTGGACCCCCAACCTGTATAACAACCTTGGGTACTAACTTGGGCACCATTTTTTTTATCCAGGATAAAACTTTTTCAATATTTCCTTGAACAACTTTTGAAATTGCTCGGGCATAAATCTCTATGAATTTTTCTTTTGTAATTGCAGGATAGAGATCAATATAAACTGTAATGAAACCTTCTTTTGATACGATTTCCAATACCCGCTTAATCAAGGATGTTTTACCATAATGGCGAGGGGAATATAGAAGCACATTGGCACTATTACGAATATCTTGTGTTAACTCTGCAATTTCCTCTTCCCGGTTGCAGAAATCATCACCAGAAACCTCTGTACCAAACTTAAACGGATTTGTATTCATTGAATTATCCTTTCAGCGTTACGCCAAAAAGATAATGATAATAATCCAATGAGACAAATATAATATTTAGACGGGATAAATATAATATATGGAGTAGATATTATAATTATCCAAACGGCGTTACGCTAATTGGATAATTAATATGATGAGGGAATTAACAGGTAGAAGCGAGCACGCCTGCCCCATCAAAAGATTATTAACCTTTCAAAGGTTCTGAACCTTTGAAAGGTTTCAAATACTTTTAAAAAAGAAATCTGATACCATAACCGTTTTATAAAACCACGAATGTTCGGGGTAAAATCCGTGGAATGGATTTCAAAATTTAGCCGGGATTTAGGTTTCAGCCTTTTAAAAAATGTAAGTTGATACCTCAACCGTTTTTTAAAACCCTGAAGGGTAAAATCCATTTCTAACCTTTGAAAGGTTTCAAATACTTTTAAAAAAGAAATCTGATACCATAACCGTTTTATAAAACCACGAATGTTCGGGGTAAAATCCGTGGAATGGATTTCAAAATTTAGCCGGGATTTAGGTTTCAGCCTTTTAAAAAATGTAAGTTGATACCTCAACCGTTTTTTAAAACCCTGAAGGGTAAAATCCATTTCTAACCTTTGAAAGGTTCGGTAATGTTTTTGGATTGGCGTTTCTGGTGATGACTGCACACCTGCACAACAATAAGTAACAAGTTTCAAGTCAATCCAACACTGTGATCCATCGCCCCGCCATCGGCGGGGTGAGTGGACGGTAGTGCCCAGATGTCCCGCTCGGCGATCCGCCAGCCGGCGGAATCACCGACGGGAGACCAGAAAAAATGAAAATTCCTACCCGCCTGCCTGCCAGCCCTCCCGTGGAGGGAACAGACTGGTGAGTGGCTGGCAGGGGAGCAGACTGGCCACCCACATCGCGGAGCGGGCAGGTACAATCAATTTAGTATAAATGGCATTTACCAAACCAACATTTTGGGCAGATTTTTATGAGAACTAATAGTGATAAAATTTGTAATTCTATTTATAGAAAATCACTAATTTCCCTTCAGCACGTTACACAAAAAATTATATTGAGGTTTCAATGAACTGGTTGATGTATAAAACTGAAGATAAACGATTTCCCTATCGTATCTTCATTCAGTTTGAGAAAGACAAATATTACAACTTCCGTGTTCAGAATCGTTGGCCCGGTCCGGGTAAAAGTGTCTTCTGCATTCATGATGGGATTGCCGGAAACAAAGATATTCCTCAAGATGTTGAACTCGCTGATGAGAGCCCAATCCTTTTCGTTAAGTGGTTTGGAAAGCGACTCACAGTAGTACTGGATCGAAAGACGAGGCGGCGGTGTTGGTTTCTTAAAACGGAAAAAAAGTCTAAGAAAGATCCAGGCAAAGTGTATGAACAACTGTTTTGGCTAACTCAAACATCAAGAGCAAGACCCGGCGGTACCCAGTTGTCCATAGCGGAGAAACGATCGGACATGCATGTGGTTATAGACACCAGGGAAAAGTATCCTTACAAGTTCTCCGTGGACTACATTTCAAGGTCTGCTCTTCCCAGCGCTGACTACGCATTGAAACTGTCAAATGGTCAACTGATTGCTGGTGTTGAAAGGATGACTCGCGACAACTTCTTCCAGCAGATGAAACAGGTTGACGCTCTGAAAGCAAAGCTTCATGAATTATGTGAGTCATACAAACACAAGGCAGTGGTCATCGAATCCACCTACGCTGACCTGATCGATCCTAAGAAGACAAAGTTCTACCGTGGTGGCACCGTTGCCAATTTCATTGCCGACCTCACCGCTTCCTTCCCCCAGCTCCAATTCACCTTCTGCAAAAACCGGAAATTCGCCAGTGAGTGGGTAGCGAGATATTTTCTGGCGATTAAATCTTTAGACGGGTAGAAGCGAGCACGCCCGCCCTATTAAATGGGTAGCGATGAGCATGTGCTCATTCTTATGGGGTAGTAGCGAGCACGTGCTCGCTGTTACCCATGAACAGTAGATTATTCATATCGAATCGATTCAACCGGATCAAGCTTTGCAGCCTTGTATGCAGGATAACTACCAAAGCTAATTCCAATGATTGAACAAACTAATAAACCATAAATTGCCCAATCCATCGGTATTACAGCGGGGATGTTAAAAATCATTGCCACGACATTGCCACCTAAAATTCCGAGAATTACACCTACTATACCCCCAAACTCACTCAAGAAGATTGCTTCCATAAGAAACTGAGAAAGGATATTATTCTGGGTTGCTCCCACAGCCTTTCGAATTCCAATTTCCTTAATTCGTTCTGTTACAGATACTAACATAATATTCATAATTCCTATCCCTGCCACAACTAAAGCGATGATACTAATAACAAATGCAAATGCTTTCACACCACCCGTAAATTGACCAAACGTTTCAATAAGAATATCGTTGGATACAACTTCAAAATTATTCTCTTCGTCTGGCTGTACCTGTCGAATGGTTCGTAATAGTCCTACAATTTCATCTTTGGTATCATCATACAACTCCGCACTTGGAGCTTCCACTGTAATGTCCAATGATGTCCATCTACTTCCAAATTCTTGAAGATATTGGGTAATTGGAATAATGATAAAATTGTCCCGACTTTGTCCAAAAATATCTCCCTGTCTATCGGAGATTCCTATGACAAGATATTTGTCCCCTCTTACCGATATACTTTTCCCAAGAGGATCTTCAAATGGGAAAAGTTCATCTACTGCATCCATTCCCAACACACACACATTTCTGGAAAAACGTACATCTCCGGATGTGATATTTCTACCATCGCCGATATATGTATTGTGAGTTTGAAGTGCTCCCTCATCTCCACCATATAAAATGACATCCTGTTTTGTTTTACGATCCTTATATTTTAGAATCATTCCCTGCCAGAATTGCTCAGATACTGATACCATTTTAGGTAAAGTAGCACGATCCTTCAAAACCTCAAATTGCCTGTATGTAATATTCGGACGATTGCGATACTTCATCCTAGTATGTCCACCCATCTGAATGGCTGGATATTTTTGAATCCCAAAAGTGTTACTGCCAAATACATTGAGTCCTTTCTCAATAGAAGATTCCAATGTTCGGATAGCTGTCATTGCGCCAATAACAGAAAATACTCCAATCGCAATTCCCATTAGCGTTAATATAGACCGTAGTTTGTTATCCCGTATGGCTTCTATCGCCATAAGGAAGCTTTCTTTGAGCTCTTGGGCAACCAGCCTGATTTTCATTGATTGGTGTTCATAAATATTTTAGGCTTATCACAATAATGCGTACCTGATTTCCATTTTTATACCGGTGCTGTCCAATGTGATCCATATTCAATCTTACCAAAACTTGTGTCGTTTTCGTTGCGGAGATGCTGCTGGACCTTCCTGCTCACAAAGAATGAGGACCTGCCAGCCTCGCACAGCGTGGGGTATAAGGCTGGCGGGTAGCGAAGAAAAAAGATCCCCCCTCACCTTTTTTCCTCTCCCGCCGGCTGGCGGAGAGAGGAGTT
>CAZVFT010000093.1:0-8917 GCA_964626495.1 uncultured bacterium | reverse complement strand
GAATTGGACCCGCAACCCCGGCAGAGATCGTTTTAAATAATTCAACCGGGACGCCATCAATGAAACTTTCATCCAGAGAGCCAGGCACTTATTACAACGGAATAGAAGTGGATGTAGTGGATGCTGGCAGTTCCATTACGCTTACCATATTAAACACTCATACAGATGAGGAGATCAACTTCATCGGGGATAATGTCAATGATCTGGTTGAGGGAATTAATCTAAATCAGTCCTTAGTTACAGCGGAAGTTTTGGGATCAGCCCTGCCTGCTGCACTGTCGCCAACTTTTCTCACAGGCGGGACAGATGGCGAGAATTTAACTAACGGTGATTACATTGATGGGTTAGAGGTATTTGAATCTCATCCTGAGATTAACTGGCTGCATGCGGTAGGAGCGGATACTCTTCCCCTGTGGATTGCCATTACAACGCACTGTGATTATATGATAAGTGAGAACTTATCTGAGAGGTTTGCACTTTTAGATCCACCCAGATTCAGTCCGGTGGATTCAGTTAAACCTACGATTACAGAAATCCAGTCTTATGTGGATACAGTCACAACTATGACAGACACCTTTTCCAACAGAAACGCAGTGGTCATTGCAGGAGAAGGGAAATTTATCGACTCAGATGGCAATGAATACACAAACACATTAACCGCCACGCTTTCAGGTATTCTGGCATCTATTCCATTTCAGAAGTCACTCATCGGTGAGAACCTGTCCACAGTCATTGGACTTTTTCCAGAGTTTAGTCCGGCACAAACCACACAGTTTATTCAGGCTAAAATCAATTTTGGCAGGTTAGAGCCGGGTGTGGGACTGATTGTGGGGCATTCACTTACGCTTACGCCAATGGGAGATACTTACAATCGTATCGAGAAACTTCGGTCCATCTATTATGCAGGAAAACAGGTCAGGCTTACAGCTTTTCCTCATGTAGGAAAACCGAATGATTCTGCTGGTGAAGGTCTTGCACTTCTGGAAGCTGACATCAGGACGCCTCTCGATCAGATGGTTAAAAATAAGCAGATTGATACCTATGAGATAGAGGTGGAATCGGATGATACGATGCGTGCCTTAGGGGAAGTGGTGGTGCACCTGTCAGTGAACTCCATGAAGGCAATGGAGATTATTTTATCCAAAGTAACATTGGATTAGTGTCCACGAATGGCACGAATAAACACGAATAAACAATAATTGAAGGAGAACAGGAATGGCTATTGAAGCATTAGAGGGACTTGTAGACGGTATTGCCGGTAATTCGGTGTCGCTTTTTGTAAACGGTATCAAGATTATGGCACTGAAAAACTTCAACTGGAAAGTGTCTCAGGAAAAATCGGCGTTAACCGGTGCCGGATACGAAAAAGCACACGGTGTCACCCGGTCATTTCACAAGGAATACGAGATTGATTTTGAGGTGAAAGAGATTGCATCGGGTGTTCTGGTAAATGCCTTAGAGACCGCGACGAATATCTTGACTGGAACCAAGCAGTTCAAGATCGGAGATGTGATCGCCAGCGATTTACTGGATGTCCACAACGCCACAATCGTGGTGTTCTATCCTGGTGTGCTTGCCTGGAAGAGTAAAACTTTTACCGGATGTGAGTTTACCGATCAGGAAGGCGGAATCTCTGATGATGGAGAACCGATTGGAATGAAGGTGTCAGGATTTGCACTGGATGCTAAAGGACTATTTTAAAGCAAAAGCTGAAAAAATGAGAGCTGATAAATGAGGACATGGATAATGGATATGTGGCAATTAGGATTCGGGATACTGCAGACGGTGATGCTAATAGCTTTAGGCTGGTTCATTAAGTTGTTAATGCTGTTTCGCAATGACTTAAGGGTACTTGAAGGACGTATCAGTCGTTTAGAAAGACTTCAGGATGTGGATGAAGAGAAGTGGAAAAACATCCGTGAGATTATTGATATGGGGTTCAAACACATCGAGAAAATGCTGAATCGTCTTGAGAAGAAAATAGACAGATAAAATGAATAGCCACCCTGATAGAATATGCTTCGTCCCGATACGGTCATTCTTCCCTACAGGACAAGCATTCCACAGGGCAGGCATAAGGCGCAGAAATCACAGAAATAAAAAGGAAAAATAAAAAATGAGCAATGATAAAAACAAAATCATTGAGGAATTAAAGAGTAAATATCCACAGAAACTGTTTCAGATCAAGATACCCGGGGATGATACTTTGTATATCGCAAGGGAATGCTCCTGGAGCGAGTTTGCACCGTTTGTTCAGACCGAAAATCCATCTGCGGATATGTTACCTGCTATGGTAAAAGCATTTTTAGTCTATCCCAAGATTGATGAGCAGGATTTTGAGTATAACACCTCAGGTAAGTGGGCACCGGGGAAGATTATCACGCTTGCACAGAAGATTCAGGAAGCTTTGGGGTATTCTGAGTCTGCTACGGTTAAACATCTGGGAAACGGGTAAAGGAAGTTCAAAAGACTTCCTATCTGCAGATGAGAGCTGTTATCTGTATGAAATTCCCAGCCTATACTTTTGACATGGTAGATGCTTTGCCACTAAGTAGAGTGTATGAGATTTATGCCTCAGTAAAGTGGCTTTCTGACCAGGAGAAAAAAGCGATAGATGAAGCGAAAAGGAAATAGCCACAAAATGCACAAATATCACAAAAGGATGATGTAATGGCCTTCGGTCAAGGATTCACCCAAGCCATAAACATCAAACTCATGGGTTCTTCCAATTTGAAATCTTCTATGGGGGGTGCTGTAAGTGAAGTTCAAAAGATGAAATCTGCTTTAACTGATCTTCGCTCTGCAGGCTTAAAACTGATGGGTGTGGGTGTTGGGATTTCAACTGCATTTATCGGTCCCGTTGTGCAGGCATCCAAGTTTAACACACAGTTAGTCAGGACTGGAAAACTTGCCGGTGTAGGTGCAGGTGAGATGAAAATCCTGGGTGATGTAGCTATGGAGCTTGGTGCAAAAACGCTTTTTACCGCTCAGCAGATTGCCATGGGTCAGGAAGAGCTGGTTCGTCTTGGATTCGGGATGGAAGTGGTGGGGAATAAAGCAGGTGCATTTGGGGAAGTGTTGAGCTTTGCATCAGCTCACCAGATTGAGATGAGTGAATCTGCACAGATGCTCATTGGAACACTTCGGTCATTTAATCAGCCACTTTCTGATGCACAGAAAGTATCGGACATGTTTTCTACCGTGCTTTCTAAAACAGGATTTTCTTTAGAAGGTCTGACGGAAGCTTTAAAGATGGCAAATACCTCAGTACCTGCCTTTAATCAATCTATCGCAACACAACTTACACTTCTTGGGATACTGGCAAACAGGCAGCAGGGTTCAAGTATTGGTGCAAGGCGGCTTTCAACTGCCATGACGAAAATTTATACCCAGCAGGATAAGATCAATAAACTCTTTGGCTCAAAAACATTCAAGGTCTATGATGAAGCCACAGGTAAACAGAAAAACTTCATTGATGTGATCTTTGACATGAAAAAAGCTATGAAGAGTTTTTCTGAAGAACAAAAAGCGGTTATAATGAAAGATTTGGTGGGTACTATTGGTTTGAAAGGATTAGCACCCTTACTGAAAGCACCTGTGGAAGAATTTCAGAAAATAAATAAAGCTATAAATGAGTGTGCTATCTCTACATCGGGATTTGCTGAAGCGGTGAGAAGAACTCCCAAGGGAATGTGGCTTTTAATGAAGTCAGCCATAAGTGGAGTTACAATGGAGATCGGTCAGCATTTAATGCCGATTGCTACAGCCACTATGAAAATTGTTACAATGCTTTCGGAGAAATTCTTAGGCTTTTTAAAAGCACATCCAGTTTTAGCAAAAGTAGTACTGATCACATCAGCTCTTACAGGTGTTCTGGCAATCTTAAGTGGTGGTCTGTTTCTTACAACGTCAATGATTGGTTTAATGATGACTTTAACGTCAGGACTTACCACATCACTTATAAGTATGGCAGCCACCATGACCGGAACGAGTGTATCTTCTATGACCTTATCTACAGCACTGGGAGTTTTATCTGGAACCCTCTGGTCTATCCTGTGGCCAATTGGAGCAATTGTCTTAGGCGTGATTGCACTTTACAAAGCATGGCAGCATAATTTCTTAGGGTTAAAGGATACGGTAAATGCAGCATGGACGGCGATAAAGCCATTTTTCAACTGGATCGGGAGCATTTTCAAGATCGTATCTAACCTGATCCAATCTTCAATTATAAATCTTAAATCTTCAATCACAGAGTGGTATGCAAATTGGAATAAATCCTTTACCGGCATGAAATCTCCCATTATGGCATTTGCGGGTGTAGTGGCGTATGCGGTAGGTTTTATTGTGGGGATATTTAAAAAAGTGTTCACGAGAGTAAAACCGTATATCCTGCCACTTTTCTCATTTCTTCGTGTAGGATTTACCGGAGCATTCCAGGTGATTGCAGGAATTCTGAAAGTCTTTTTATCTCTGTTTTCTGGGATCTTTCGGATCATTGGAAATATCTTGAAAGGAGATTTCTCTGGAGCACTTACCGCTGTGAAGAATATGGTCAAAGGGGTGTTTGATGGGATTATTGGAATCTTTAAAGGTTTTGGAAATGTTTTTAAAGGCGTTCTGGGGTTTATCTGGACAGCATTTAAGATAACCTTTGTGGGAGCACTTACGATTGTGAAATCTGCTCTATTTGGTATCTGGTCACTTGTGAAAAACGTGTTCTCGTTTTTCTATGGGATGGTAAAGTGGGTGGCAGGTGGTTTAGTGGGATTAGGCAAAGTTATTGTTTCTACTCTGGCTTCTCCATTTATCACAGCCTGGAATATAATTAAAACTGTGTTTTCTCAGGATATTGGACTTGTAGATGGAATAAAAAAACTAATGAAAGTCGTAACCTCTGTTCTTACGACTCCCTTCAGGTTAGCGTTTAATCTCATTGGCAAGATATTTACTATTTCCTCTTGGGGAGACAGTATTATCTCAAAAATCACATCTGTTTTTGGGAAAGTAATTGGGATACTTTACAAACCATTTAGAGAAGGATGGAGATTTATTACATCCATATTCAGCGGTGTTAAATCATTCTTTTCAACTCTATTTACAGGTGCATTTAAAATAGTTTTTACAACAATAACCTCTCCTTTTATTGAAGGTTGGGATACGATTCAATCCATATTTCAAGGGGATATCGGAATCATATATGCCTTAAAGAAAATTGGTTCATCTATTATCAAGATTTTAACCACTCCATTTCGTCTGGCATTTAATCTCATTGGAAAGCTATTCAACATCTCAAATTGGGGTGATACTATCATCTCAAGACTCACTTCTGTGTTTGGAAAAGTGTTTACCATTTTAACCAAACCCTTTAAAACAGGCTGGAATTTTATCACATCACTTTTCAGTAGAGTAAAATCATTCTTTTCATCTCTGTTTAGTGGTGCATTTAAAATAGTTTTTACAACGATAACCTCTCCTTTTATTGAAGGTTGGGATATGATTCAATCCATATTTCAAGGCAATATCGGAATCATATATGCCTTAAAGAAAATTGGTTCATCTATTATCAAGATTTTAACCACTCCATTTCGACTGGCATTTAACCTCATAGGCAAAGTATTTAATATCAAAGGCTTTGGTGATACCATTATTACAACTCTGACTTCTGTATTCGGGAAAGTTGTAAGTATTATCTCTAAACCGTTTCAGAAAGGGTGGGAGGAGGTAAAAGAAGTATTTTCTCGTACGGATAGTTTCTTCACATCTCTTTTTTCACCGTTTTTCAAGTGGCTTTTATCCAGCTTTAAATCTGTTGGCAATACCATCTCTGGTGTGTGGCTATCTGTTACAGGTGTTTTTACTTCTTTTATCGATGGAATTATTTCTGGAATCACATCCATCGTTGAATTTATCCCCACTGCATTTAATAGCATTAAAATCACAGCACTAACCATCTTTGGTGGCATTGGGAAAACAATCACAGGCGTATTAAGTGGAATAAAATCGATGTTCACTTCTTCAATTAACTCCGTGATTGAAAAGGCTAACTCTCTCATTGATAGTGTCAACAGCGTGACAATAAAGGTCGGGATTCCAGCTATACCCGAGATACCGAAACTTTCAATAGGTATTATGGAAGTCCCGCAGGATATGCTGGCGGTTATTCATAAAGGTGAAGCGGTGATTCCTGCGAGTCAAAATCCGTTTACCACACACTCAAATCTCACTCAATCTGTCATAAATAACACAGCTTATAACCAGCAGCAATCTAAAACAGTTTATGTAGATAGAGCTGTAAAAGATAATACTATTCATATCTCAATTGATGGTGGAAACCCCGAAGATTTTAAGTCTAAACTTTTGGAAGTCTTTGAGGATCTGGCAGGTAAATCTGAATCTTTAGAGGTCACCATCCCATGACCTTTATCAGTGAAATTAAACCTGTAAAAAGTAACAACGCGTACATGGATGTCTCTTTAGGCGGGATCATTTTACCTGTGCCACCTAAGGCAATGAAAATCAAACAGTCCATGAAGATTGATGAGATAGAGATTCCAGGAAGAAGTGGAAAGGTTAAACAGCCTATCGGGTATGAGGATGCTCAAATCACTCTCACGCTTGAGATTCCCGCTATCTATGAAAATGGCAGGATAATAGAAAATGCACCGGAGAGATTTCAGACGATTCAAAATCTTTTCAGAGGACCGAAGGATACAAAGCCGGAAGCGGTGGATATTACTTCAACTCTCACAAATGTCTGCGGGATAAGTCAGGTGCTTATTAAAGCGATGGAAGTAGCTGACAGCCAGATGGACCTTGTGACAGTTGTTATGACACTTACAGAGTATGAATCGATTGAAGTGCAGCTGCAATCACAGGCTCAGGAGATAGAAGCTAAGGCAGAGGCTGAGGTCAAGGGGGAGGAAGCGATTCAAGGTGATGAATATCTGTCAGAAGCTTTAGGAGAACCGGAGAATGATTATTTAGCAGATCAGTATGAAGCAGGTAAATCTGATGCTATGGGTGGAGAATATGAAGGTGAAACCCCGGGTGAAGATGTAGATGGATAACCGCCCTGATGGAATATACTTTGCATTCCACAGGGCAAGCAAAAATGCACAAAACACACAGAATAATAAAATGGCAAAAAGGACACAGAGAATTTTCCTTCGTGTTTCTTAGCGATCTTGGCGGCTAATAAATATGCAGTATCCGAATATAAAAGTAACAGCAAATAATCAGGATATAAGTTCTGTGGTGATGCGGTTTGAATATTCAAGCGGGCTCTATGGAGGGATTGATTCAGTAATATTATTATTCAGGGACATAGAAAATGTTATTGCACCATCACTATCTGCTGGCCAGACCATCATTATTCAATGGGGTTATGATGAAAATTATGATGATTTGTTTGAAGGCGTGATTACAAATATTCACACAGACAGGGAAGACGTATTAATTAAAGCTCTGGACTATTCTGTGGGGTTTAATTCCAGTTTTATATCTCAGACATTTATCGAAGAGACAGCTTCAAATATTCTCTCATCAATACTGATAGATTCCGGTCTCACACTTGAGATAGAACAGTCAGATTTTACATACAAGGTTTTCCCGATCTTTAATGAATCTGCATTTTCTGTATTGCAGAAGGTTACCAAGGATATTTCAGACCATACAGCTGTTCCACAGATATTTTATACACGTGGAAAGTCTTTTATCTGGAAGGCACTGGATACATCTATTTCACCAGTGATGGAGTTTACTACCGGTGATAACATTATCGAATGGGTGGAAGGAAGATGCTTAACCACACTTATAGTGCCAGTGTTTATTGGTGATGTGGTTACAATAAATGAATCTGATTTTCTGGTAGAATCTGCTTCGTACAGATGGGAGACTGGTGGAAGGACTGTGTTAGGGGTGTCAGGAATATGATTGAAGCATATCTAAAGAAAATTATCGAACGCATAAAGCCAGACATCACATCATATGTGAAACAACCCATCAGAGGAAAAGTGGTGGCTGTTCAGCCGGATACGTATACCTGTGATGTGCAGCCGGAAGATGAAACACATCCTGTTATCCCTGCTGTAGAGATTTTAACTGTCTGGGCAACACCCACCACAAGACTTTTGGCCCTACCCCAGGTGGACAGCATCGCGATTGTGGGCTTTTTAAATGGAGATCCAACAAAACCTTTCATTCAGGGGTTTATATCTGAATCTGGCTTTGAGAACCAGTTCTTAATTGAGAGTGAAACATCTAGAATCTTTTTAGATGATGATGGGACGGTCACGGTGGAAAGTGATGCGGAGGTAATTGTGACTAGTCCTAAAGCCACTGTGAACTCATCTGAAATCTTTCTGGGGGAATCTGCATCAGAGCAAGTTATTAAGGGCAACATATTTCAGAGTTTATTTAACGCTCACACGCATGGAACAGGTGTGGGTCCATCCACACCACCCATTCAGGCTTTAACAGGAACAGAACTATCAGAGGTAGTCAAATGCGCATAAGTCCACATTTTCATTTAGAAGAGTTCACATACTCTAAGACTGCTAAAGAAAAAGGGATTTATAATACACCCTCTGTGGACGAGATTAAAAATCTCACTTCCCTTTGTAAAAGTGTTCTAGAACCTATCAGACAACATTTTAATAAATCCGTATATATTACCAGCGGGTATCGCTCAAAGAAATTAAATAGGACAATCGGTGGATCGAAATATTCACAGCATATGAGGGGTGAAGCTGCGGATTTTGTGGTTAAGGATACTACTGTCGGCACAGTGTTCGATTACATCATCCACCACAGCATTCCCTTTGATCAATGTGTATATGAAAAGCGAGGAAAATCTGAATGGATTCATATATCCTTTAGGAGAAACAGACGGGAAAAATTAAAAGCTGTACCAGATGAA
>CAZVFT010000092.1:0-9479 GCA_964626495.1 uncultured bacterium | reverse complement strand
GTATAATAATATCAAGCCGTTATCTATTGCTTTTATCGTTTTTCAGCAGACCCTAATTACCTGTATATTAGAATTTATACAGTTGTGGCATCCCCAGTTCTTGGAATCCATAAGGAGCTACTTCATCGGTGCAACTCTTCTGGGGACTTCCTTCATCTGGTGGGATTTTCCCTACTATTTTCTGGGATGTGGAATTGGTTGGTTACTGATGATATTTCTACAAAAGTCTGGAAAAATTAGAAGGTAATATTTTCCTGGAATCGTCTAGAGCTTCGGGGGAGCTACACTCCTTTAAAAAATCTGGATTACGATTTGTTGAGATCATTCGCTAAGTCAATTCCCTTCTGCATAGCTTTTTCATTCAAGGGAATCAGGTGGTGATGCCTTTCGGGAAGAACCTTATACAGTGCCTTAGCAGCAGTTGCAGGTTTTATCACTTTTTTAATCGCCAGGAATGCACCCAGCATAACCAAATTAATCACTTTCTGATTTTTTAATTCCACCGCTGTTCTGGAAGCAGGTATAGGTAAGGCAGTGATATCTGTGCGGGAGGGTGGTTTAATAATACTTTCCTCCTCATACATCAGGAGTCCACCGGGTTTCACTTTTGGTTCAAACTTATCCAGTGAAGGTTGATTAAATACTACTACCGTGTCAAACATAGAGACGATAGGTGAGCTGACAGGCTCGTCTCCAGTGATTACGATGCAATTGGCTGTTCCTCCTCGCATTTCAGGGCCGTAACTGGGCATCCAGGAGACCTCTTTCCCCTCAATCATTCCACCATAGGCAATGATCATACCCATAGAAAGCACTCCCTGCCCACCAAAACCAGCAATGATAATCTCTTCGCTCACGATTGTAAATCCTCTTTTTTCGGTACCTTCAAGTCCCCCGGTGGATAGATTTCCCACATCACTTCAATCATCCACTGATTCGATTCATAAGGTGTTAATTTCCAACCAGCGGGACAGTTAGATACAATCTCAATTAAACAAAGCCCCCTGTTCAACTTTTGATATTTTAAAGCATTTGTAATAGCTTTCTTCGTCTTTCGGACTGCTTTAGCGTTGTGTACGGTCTGGCGGGTAACGTAAAATGATCCCGGTAGCTGAGCAACTAAGTTGGTGATATCCACAGGAGGACCCATAGTTTCCTCATCCCGACCATAAGGGCATGTTGCTGTTTTTTCACCAATGGGAGTTGTTGGCGCCATCTGACCGCCGGTCATTCCATAAATCCCATTGTTAATAAATATAATCAGAAAATTTTCCCCCCGGTTTGCGGAATGAATTGTCTCAGCAGTACCGATAGCAGCCAGATCACCATCTCCTTGATAGGTAAATACATATTTATCCGGGAGAACACGTTTTATACCAGTAGCAACCGCAGTCGCCCTTCCGTGGGCAGCTTCATGCATATCAATATCCATATATTCATAAGCCAATACAGAACAACCCACTGGTGCCACACCGATAGTCTCACTCTGAATATCTAATTCCTGAATTACCTCCATCAGAATTTTATGAGTGGTTGAATGTCCACATCCCGGACAGTAATGCATACGAACGTCCAGGAGTATATCTGGTCGTTTATACACTAGGTCCATCACTTTTGGTTCTTCCTGATTGGCTGTAACATCGCTCATTTGTTCTCCTCCAAGAAAATTTTTAGCAGTCTGTCCTGTGAAATGCTTGTACCGCCTGCCCTGCAAGGAGCTTGTGTCGTAGACACTCCTTCGGAGGGACTGTACCGGGGCGGAGCATATTTCTACAGGATTTAACCCTTTTTTGCGGTTACAAATTTTCCTTCCATTTTTTCGAGTATTTCCTCGGGGGTAGGAATCATGCCCCCCATACGTCCGTGGAAAAACACAGGAACTTTTCCCTCCACCGCCAAGCGGACATCTTCTATCATCTGACCTGCATTCAGCTCCACGTCAAAGATTATCTTCACCTGATCTGCCAATTCTCTCAGCCGCATATATGGATAAGGCCAAACAGTTTTGGGTCGAAACAGTCCCGCTCTGATTCCTTTTTCCCTTGCCAGCTGGATGGCTTTCAGAGCAATTCTCGCTGCCAGACCAAATGCGGTAAACAATACCTCTGCATCGTCAGTTTGGTATTCCTCATACCGTATCTCTTTTGCCTGTATCTCCTGATATTTTTTCTGAAGAATCAAATTTTGTTCTTCCATCCGTTCGGGCTTCAAAAACAGCGAAGTAATAATATTTCTTTCACGATCGGGTGTTTTACCGGTAGTTGCCCAGGGTTTTGGAATTTTGTGTTTCTCCGGATCATAATCGGGAAACTTAACCTTTTCCATTCCCTGACCAAGAGCACCATCAGCTAAAATCATGGCTGGATTGCGGTATTTATCTGCCAGATCAAATCCCAGAAAAACAAAATCAGCCATTTCCTGAACAGTAGACGGAGCCAGAGCAATGATATGATAATCACCGTGCCCACCACCTTTGGTTGCCTGAAAATAATCCCCCTGGCTGGGTTGAATAGTTCCAAGACCGGGACCACCCCTTACCACATTAACAAGAAGGCAAGGTAATTGTGCGCCGCAAATATAAGAAATCCCCTCCTGCATCAGACTAAAACCCGGTGAACTGGTGGAACTCATTGCTCTCGCCCCTGAGGCTGCTGCTCCGTAAACCATATTTATAGAAGCAATCTCGCTCTCGGCTTGAAGGACAACTCCCCCTCTTTTTGGTATGTGAACTTCCAGGTATTCCAGAATCTCCGATTGTGGTGTAATAGGATAACCAAAATAAGCATCCAGTCCAGCCCGAATAGCTGCCTCCGCCAGAGCCTCATTACCTTTCATCAATAACACTTCTCCCATCGATCACCTCCCATCAATTGTTACAGTCATATCCTCAGTTTTCCGATAAACCTCTGCAATGCTTGGTTTCTTTTTTCTCCGTTCACGATAAACTATAATGGCTGCATCTGGGCAAACAAGAGCACAGTTGATGCATCCGGTACAATTGTCCTGTACTACAACAGCATAATGATATCCACGCTGATTAAGTTCTTCCGACATACCCAGAGTCTCCTGAGGACATTCATATACACACAATTCACACCCTTTGCATACTTCTACTGCAATCTTAACCTCACCTTTGATTTTTGCCACAATCTTCTCCTGTATCTAAAATTTTAAATAATCTGGTCAATCAATAAATTATACTAGTCACAAAGTTTACATAGTTCTTATCAATGTCGCAAATACTATCCAAAGTTACGGATATTCCATCCCACATAATTTTTCCTGTCTTTCCTTGATATGATTACAAATATCCGGTGATAACGAAATTCTTTTTATGACATGACTACTTGATTTTCTCAATTTAGTTCTTGATTTGGGAATCAAGTTTTGTTTGCTATTATTCTTTACACGTCCTAATTTTCGCCGCTTAAATTTGGAGAAAAAATCTATGAGCAGAGTTTGTCAAGTAACAGGTAAAAGACCTAAATCGGGAAATAAAGTCAGTCATTCCCATCGGAAAACTAAACGGACATTCTATCCCAATTTGGTGACAAAGCGATTCTGGTTACCCTCAGAAAATCGATGGGTTAAACTAAAGGTATCCACTAAAGCCCTTAAAACCATTAATAAAAAGGGTATCGAAGCAGTTATTGCTAAAATGAGAGCTGAAGGTAAAAATATCTAATTGTTCTATGATTTCTTTTATTCAAGGGGAACATTGATGTTCCCCTTTTTTTCTCGATAAAATAGTTACTTGTTACCCGTTGTTCTTTTAACCAAATCACTATACTAAAAATAAGAATCAATAAAAGTTTCACTTTTGAGGATGTTATAAATCATGAATAAAAAAAACAAACAACGGAAAAAGTTTTATGAGGATATAGAATTTTTGCACAGCCCAGATGCTCGCCCAGCTCGGCTTTTGGCAGAATATTTTGGTCCTCTTCGTCGGTTTCGGCAAATGAATATCAAAGACACCATCGTGTTCTTCGGATCTGCACGGATTCCTTCACCTGAAGATGTAAAGGCTCAGAAATCTCATAATGATAATATCAATAATAACCTTATGAAATTATCATCCTACTATCAGGATGCACGTCAACTGGCATTTCGAATGACAGATTGGTCAAAAAAACTCCGGGATGCCAAACACCGCTTTATTGTTACCTCTGGCGGAGGACCGGGTATTATGGAAGCTGCCTGTCGTGGAGCTAAAGAAGCGGGTGGATTTTCCATCGGATTGAATATCAGTCTTCCTAATGAAAAACAGGGCAATCCTTATGTCACACCAAAATTGGATCTCGAATTCCACTACTTTTTTATGCGGAAGTTCTGGTTCCTGTATCTTGCAAAAGCACTGGTTATTTTCCCTGGTGGTTTTGGAACTCTTGACGAACTTATGGAACTCCTCACTCTTACACAGACAGGAAAAATGAAAAAGAAAATACCCGTGGTTATTTATGGCCAGAAGTACTGGAAAAAGGTTATTAACTTCAACTACCTGGCAGAGATGGGTGCTATTTCAATAGAGGATATGAATCTCGTACACTTTTCCGATACAGTGGATGATGCTTTTCAATTCCTATCCAGAAAATTGACAGACGCACACCTAAAAGGAAAAAATTTTTAAAAGCAAAGATTGTTGATATTGATTTTCATTACACCCACTACAAAGCATGAACACACCTTATTTATACTTGTCACTACCTGCCACCCATACCTTAGCCGATTATTCACAGGAGATCAGTTTTAGGTGATTGATAAATTGGGGTTCGGCGGATAAATCAATCTACATTCGCTTCGTTCAATTACGATTGACAAATCTTCCTCACTTCAGCAATACCATTTTACGGGTCTGAGTGAAATCTGAAGCTTTGATTTGATACAGGTACACACCAGCACCCACAGGCTTATCAAAACTGTCAGTACCATCCCAAACCACCTTATGATAACCACTCACCACTCTACTACTTACCAGTTCTTTTACCTCTCTTCCCAGCATATCATATATCACAATGGTTACGTGGGATTGTTCAGGTAGTTCGTAGCGGATTGTAGTAATAGGATTGAAGGGATTGGGGTAGTTCTGGTACAGTACGAATTCATCTGGTATAAGATCTTCGTCGACACTCATTGACCCATAAATGAGAGTACCATCCTCACGATAAATCCCGTCAACAGTCCACATATCATTCTCTCTCATCTCATCACCAAAATCACTATAATAACCTATCCACTCTCCAGTTCCTGTTGCCTGAACGGTTCCCAGTTTTGTGAAAGTGAAACCACTGGAGTCCACTACAGTGTTAAAATCAGTTCCCACTAAACAGTAAAACGTATAATCTCCGGTAGGGGCATTCCCGGGCACATTCTGTGTCAAATCGACATCAATAGTACCACCTGGTAGCATGAGTATCTGGTATGAAATTGGATCAATCGATCTACACTGATCTCCATTGAGCATATCTGCGAAAAGCACGGCATATAAGGTCTGTGTGATATTTGTATTGTTGGCAATCATAACATTGTAGTCAAACGTCCCTCCGCTTGAGGGTATTTCAATGAGAGGAATAAAGGAAGTCAGAGTAATAGAGATATAAAATACACTCTGATCAAAATAATATACCCCCATATCCATTCTCGTACCGTCAGGATCCTGTTCCTTATGATTAGTTTCCCCGATTATTCCATCGTCATTTAAATCAGGGTCACCAGTATCTATACAGGGACTGCCCCATTGTATGTGATAATCACCATTTTCTGGATTTACAAAAAGAGGATCATCGTCAATGTTGCCTTCCAGCCAGTAAACGGTGCCATTGTCATTGGTTTCAATTCCTGCTGAATTACCCTGAATATCAGAATAAGAAATTGTGATTGTATTCGTATCAAGATCAACTTCCCATCGAGAAAAGTAAATTCCTTCAGGTAAATTATTCCAAAGAATTGTATTGACCAATACTGGGTCTGAACTGTTAAAACATTGAATTCCACCACCGACCCTTGCAGAATTACCGCTAATTGTAACATTCATTACATATGGATCACCATTATTACAGAAAATTCCTCCTCCTTCGCCTGTTACATTTCCGTTTATCAAAACATTTCTCAATATTATGTTGGAACTGGCACAATAAAGTCCACCCCCACTCTTATTGGCAATATTATTGCTTATTCTTGATTTCATTAAAGTTGGATTGGAAAACTCACAAAATATTCCACCGCCATAATCATCAGCAATGTTATCCTTGACTATTAGATTTGACAGCAATGGATCTGAATGTAAACAGAATATTCCCCCGCCAATTATTAAATCCCCATAAGGCGATCCATTACCGTTGGTAATTGAAAACCCAATCAATGCTGCAGAGGAATCTTCTCCATGCATAAATGTAACTACACTTCCATTTTGATTACCATCAATCACTGTCTGGGAGATGTAGGAAGTATCACCTGTAGTTAAAGTAAGTGAACCCACTATAATATTCTTCCCATTGAAAGTGATGTTCTCTATATATGTACCTTCATGGACAAGAACGACATCGCCATCATTTGTAACATCAATCCCATGGCGGATTGTAGCAAAGGGATTATCTTCTGAGCCATCACCAGTGGAATTGGAGCCGGTGGTGGAAACGTGCCAGGTAATAACGGATGTGTTATTGAAAATAGTTACAAAATAAGGTTCTCTATCTTGGGTAATTATCGTCAATGTATTAGGAAGTATTTGATTCTCCAAAGATTCCTGGGTTTTAACAGCAATAAATCCACTGTCATATATTTGATATGATAGATTATGATGGTTTCCATTAATAGTTGAATTTCTAAAAATGTATAAGAAATTTCCATCGGATAAGATAAAATTAATTATTGAACTACCGCTGTAAAACAAGTCTTGTAAATTATTTCCCCCAACATTAGTATTATTCAAAGCATCCCTTATACCAGGCATTACATCCCCCTCGTTTTCAATAATATTTTTCATGATATAATGAAACAACAGTTCACTATCAATAAATGAATTAACATCCCCATATTGTCCATGCCAGTTTGATGGGTGTTGTAAAAACCAATATTTACCTAAATATTCCATTAGCACTAATTTTATATTGTGAGTTATGCTCCCGTTATGCATAAAAGTATAAGTTACATTATGCCATTCAAATGTAAGGGGATGGCTACCGTATCCTATATTAGAAGTTGCGTTGCGGTCATGACCAAATACAATAACGGCATTGTTGCTATCATCCATAATTTCCACAATAGCAGTATCTAATGGATCTTCTGACCCATCTCCATACCAAGTATTAAAACCTGTTTTATACCACTTTTGAGTGCTGTCTATTAATACGTCTCCATCTTTGTAATAGAGGATACCATAACCGTCATTATTTGTAAGAGAATCAGATCGCTCTATCATAAAATTAAAAAAATCGAATGGGTCATTAAAATCGCCCTCAACTGGATTTTGTGCTGATATAGTATTTCCTTCTAAAGATTTCAACGCTATCATATCACAAGAATACCCAACGTGCGGCATAATAATAATCAGCGCTATAAATCCCACGAGTGATAGTATCTTCTTCATACTTCTTTAAAAGTTAGATTCCAAAAATTCTATACCTTGCTCATTATATGTCTATAGTTAACGGCTTCAATACTATTTTGAATTGTAGAGTAATTTCCGGACACATTGATGATACTGGAATTCAGTATAGAGGATAAGAACATTGTGAGAAGGAATTGTTTCATCAAATTCAAATATCCATTTGAAAAAAGTTAATATTTCCAGGTGAAATGTAGTCATTGAAATAAAAAAGGGCAACGACCGAAATCGCTGCCCCCTAAAAACTATTGTCGAGGTTCTTTTACTTCAAGAGTAACATTTTACAGGTCTGAGTGAAATCTGAAGCTTTGATTTGATACAGGTACACACCAGCACCCACAGGCTTATCAAAACTGTCAGTACCATCCCAAACCACCTTATGATAACCACTCACCACTCTACTACTTACCAGTTCTTTTACCTCTCTTCCCAGCATATCATATATCACAATGGTTACGTGGGATTGTTCAGGTAGTTCGTAGCGGATTGTAGTAATAGGATTGAAGGGATTGGGGTAGTTCTGGTACAGTACGAATTCATCTGGTATAAGATCTTCGTCGACACTCATTGACCCATAAATGAGAGTACCATCCTCACGATAAATCCCGTCAACAGTCCACATATCATTCTCTCTCATCTCATCACCAAAATCACTATAATAACCTATCCACTCTCCAGTTCCTGTTGCCTGAACGGTTCCCAGTTTTGTGAAAGTGAAACCACTGGAGTCCACTACAGTGTTAAAATCAGTTCCCACTAAACAGTAAAACGTATAATCTCCGGTAGGGGCATTCCCGGGCACATTCTGTGTCAGATCCTGACTAATAATACCTGCTCCACCTGCTGGTAGTTGTACCAAGTATGGAGTTGGCGATATCGGACCATACTGATTTCCATTAGGCATATCTGCAAAAAGCACAGCATAGAACGTCTGTGGGATATTTGTATTGTTGGCAATCATAACATTGTAGTCAAACGTCCCTCCACCTGCGGGTATTACAATGGGAGGATTATAGGGAGTCAGAGTAACTTCGTAATCAATCACATCATAGCTGATTTGATAGGCTTGAAGGATATCTTTACTACCTACCCATGATTGGACTATCGCTATTGCATTTATTTCTTCGATAACAGTTGGATCAACCGTGAAAGTATGTTCTTCATAAACTGTTTGACCTATTCCAGTCAGTGTAAATGGTCTTTCACCACTATAATCTATTACCTTGTTAACATAATCAGCTGAGTAATCGGGGGTAAATTGTGACAATACAAAGAAGATCTTATTGTCAGTTGTTGTAATATTATCGGTAACAGTAACATCTGCCGATACTGTTAGCTGGCTGCCATTTAAAGTCATTCCCATCGAGATTTCTAATGGACTCGCAACATTTGCAATTTGTAAATATGCATTTTCATAGGATGAGTAGCTATTCCATTGCGGTTCAATAGTACCACCAAATATAACCCACGGAACATACCCATTTCCGGGATACCACCAATATCGATTGTTACCTCCAGGAGAATAGTCAATATCCCAAACGAGGGGAATCAGATATTCATCACCATAATTATCATTTAATTGAGACAGCAAAGACCTTGCTGTTGGGCAGCTTGATCACCAGGTTGCGCTGAAAACTTCTCCAACAACATTCATCTGAGTTGCAAATGTTGATGAGAAGAGAATTAACAGCATTAACATAATATTCCGTAACGTTTTCATTTTTGGGCTCCTTTATTATTTAATTCCACAAGTTTATTATTTAATGTACAAATATACCAGTTTTCAGCCAATACTTATTTTTTCTAAGTGACATATATCACCTTTATCCAAAACAGTTAATTTTCAATACAAGTTTGGATAACGGTTGTAGGG
>CAZVFT010000091.1:0-9604 GCA_964626495.1 uncultured bacterium | reverse complement strand
CCCAACTTCGGGGAGTTTCAGACCTGTTTCAAAACTTTTACCGGACACTAGTGAAATGACGCATAAAATAATAAACCCTGAAAGGGGTGAAATAGTAATAAAATTAAATTAGAGTAATATGAATAAAACAATCTACTTTATAACTATTGTACTTATTTCAATTCAGCCCAGTTTCGGTCAAATGTCATGGCTTATTAACAAAATGATGCCGAAGGACAGCCGTCCGGGAAAGATCCATTATACTGTTGAAACAATCACTTCTGAGGAATATGAAACCATCACAAAGATGTTGCAGACCAATTACTCTGAATCGTTTAACCACATCAAACGGTTTAAAGAAGCTGGAATTCTTGGGTACGAAGGTCCAAAAACTTGTTTAAATTGCCATAAAAAGATCACGGTAACTGATGTAACAACAGGTAATGAAAAATCTGTAGATTTGATGAAGAATCTCACAACGTCAACACACTACAGGTTTTTTACAAAACCTCACGAAAACGTCTTGGGTTTTAACGGTAAACAGGCGGATAATTTTCCGATGGGGAAGATAGACCGCCCCTGTCCAAAACCTGGCTCATTTGCTATGACTGCTTGGGCGGAGATCGTTGTTACCGAACAGGGAGATACTCTATCTGAAGGGTGCGGTCAGTGTCATATTGGTGGACAGTATCAGGTTCCGTTAGGAGAGATGATGCCGTTTTACCGGACACTGAAAAAAGAGAAAGATGTAATTGACTGCCTGATTTGTCATTCCACAGCATACGACATGAATAAAAAGCAGGTTGTCGTGGATGACAATGGTCTTGGCCGGTGGGATCAGGATAGATCAATGAAAGCTGCTATGTCTGTTGTTCGACCCACCGCACAGACCTGCTTGCGATGCCATCAACATAATTTCGGCGGTGATATTTACGTGGATGAAGCCGATCCGTCCTTTATGCAAAGTATTCAGAATCTTGGCAAGGAGCGTCCGCGAATCCAGCATCCCGGTTCGAAACGGGGAACACCTTATTCTCCATCGTGGGATGTACACGCTGCTGCGGGGATGTCATGCATCGAATGCCACACAACCGAAGGGCATTATATTGCGAAAGGTACGCACACTACCACGATGATGACAAATGACCTCCCGGATGTGGAAATCACCTGCGAAAAATGTCACACAGCTGAACCGCATGAAGAGGATGAGGGAATTGCTGATTATCTGAATATGCACATTGAAAAAGTTGCCTGTGTCACCTGCCATATTCCGTCACTTCATCCGGACAACGCTACCATGCGAGATTTCAGTAAACCTGTTTTCGAAGAACATCACGGGATTTACGTTTACGACGATATTTTAAAAGAAACTAAACCCGGAAAAGGGATTAAATATGCATGGTGGAACGGCGATGCTTCATTTCTTGGAAATCCGATCGGTGATAATCCGAATGGAGAAAATTTATACCGGTTTTACAATCCAACTCACGTCTGGCCTGAATTCAAAGATTTTGATTACGATGGTTGGTATGAGAAAGTGATGCGACCAATTGCAAAAAAACGTCCGTCCAAACTCTACGCCATGAAACTGTTCAACGGAAAACAGCATATTGACTTGCAAAATATGGGACCTTTCGGTGGTATGTTTATTCCGTATAATCTGCCGACCTATTATGCGTCTGGAAATCCTGATTTAGCTGCATCCAATGAAATGAAAAAAAACATGATGAAAATGATGTACGGATGGTTGTTTGATATTTATCTTATGAATAAATTTATATCGTTTATGGATGATGGTTCAGGTGATTATTTGAGTGGATGGGACACGAAACCCTATAAGGATGTGGTAAATATGGTAAAGGGAAAGGTCGAACCGCGGTGGATTCCGCAGGACGCTATGCTGGAGATCAGCCATTCTATCCGGCGGGAAGGAGCACACACCTGTGGAGACTGTCATTCCCCCGATGGTATTTTGGACTGGAAAGCGCTTGGATACCCTGAAGATGAAATTGAATCATTACAGGAAAATCCATTCGATTAACCTAGCTATGTTTTGGGGAATCAACTATGAGTGGACTCCAGAAACCGCGAATCAGTCAAAAGCCTGACAGGTTTACGCTAATTCTCGCTAATACAATAAGTCTATCTATAACAATATATGAAGTTAATAATTTCATGCTTTTGTAAAAACACCTTTTCGGAGTGGACTCAACTATTTTTACTAATGTAAATATGTTGATATGTGATTCAAATAATTATGTAAATTTAACATAGGAAATAATATCAATAAGGAGGTTGTGATGCTCAGAATAATAATAATTGCTATTAGCGTTGTAGGATTGTTGTCCGCTCAGGATTTTGAATATGTTGGTGTTAGTAAATGCAAGATGTGTCATAAAAAGCACCAGTATTCTATCTGGGAAAATGGTCCTCATGCCGGAGCGTTTGAGACTCTAAAATCAGAAACTTCTGCTAAAATAGTCAAAGATAAGGGAATTGAAGTTCCTGCCTACGAAGCGTCTGAATGTTTGGTTTGTCACACAACTGGTTTTGACAGTGGTGGTTATGAAGTGAAAAATGATAAATTTTGGAATCCTGCTGATGATGACCGAAAAGCCAAAAAAGCTGTTAAGCGAATGACTGGACTTCAGTCTGTGAGCTGTGAAACTTGTCACGGTCCGGGGAGCAAGTACAAATCCGCAAAGATCATGAGCAAAAAGAAGTATGCAAATAATCGGGAAACTCAGCATAAACTTTTTCTGGAGAATGGAGGGATTATGCCAACAGAAGAAGTTTGTATTTCCTGTCATAATGAAAAGAGCCCTACATACAAAGAATTCAAATTTGAAGAGAAGGTAAAGGAAATTGCACATCCATATCCCATTGAGGATGAAAAATGATCAGTAACCTTGTCTTGGTTCGAGTAAACACGGAATAGTGTAAAAATATGGTTTGAATTTTTAGGAAGGGGTAGGTACTATTAACTTAGATTAGTTTTCATTAACGGAAAACTGATTAATATTTGGTTATGGGAATCATTTCAGGATGTTGAAGTTAATAAAAGGTTTTTTTCTTTTTAGATTTTTCATATTTATTATAGTGCCGGTCTGCTCCTTTGGACAGGAGAACGAGACCTGCATAGAATGCCACGAAGATGAAGACCTGACTGTCACCCGTTACGGAATCGATCTATCCCTGTATGTGACTGACAACCACCTGGAGGGAACTCCCCATGAAGGTTTTTACTGTATTGACTGTCATTCTGATATGGAGGATATTGAGGAATTTCCTCATGCTCCCCGTTTAACCCTTCCGGATTGCGGTTCCTGTCATGAGGATGCCCAGGTGGAATTTGTGGATGGTTTCTTCCAACCATTGCGTGAGAAGGGCTATACTTCCATTCCCTCCTGCGCAGACTGTCACGGTAAACATGAGATTTCATGGGTCGGAAAGCCCCGGGAAGTATGTGGTGTCTGCCACAGGGATGTCCTGGAAGAGTATTTAAACTCAGCCCACTGGGGTGGAGAAGAACGGAAAGTGGAAGTTACCTGTGTATCCTGTCACAGTCCTCACTACAAGCATGAAAAGCAGGCTTATACTCCGTCAGAGTGGAAAATTCATGTTACAGAATACTGTCGCGAATGCCACTTAAAGCAGGTAGAAAACTACGACAGGAGCCATCATTATGAGGAAGTAAAAGGTGGGAATTTAGACGCACCTGTCTGTTCCGATTGTCATGCGAAACACCGGGTCCTGTCCCCGAGGGATCCTGACAGCAAAGTGTCAGTAGCCAAGCTGGACATCGTCTGTTCTAATTGCCATAAAGGCTACGAGGCATCTGTCCACAGACCGAAACAGAAAGATGATCCCAGACTGGAAACCTGTGTGGTTTGTCACATGGGTCATTCCACGGACATGGTGGCAGATTCCAAATCTTCCATCTTTGAAATGAACCTATCCCAGGTCTGTCTAACATGCCACGAATCATCACTCATCACTGGTGAATATGATGCTCATGGTGGGATTCACCGCAATCAAATTGATAGAATGGAATGGGGAGAAGTTGCTAATTGTGGTTTATGTCATAACTATCATTTTCGGGCACCTGAACATATATCTGAGTATGGGTTAGAAAAGTCATGTGCACAGTGTCACCCGAATCAACAAAAGGAATTTGAACGATCTTCTCACTATATCGCCTGGGTTAAAGGGCATGAAGAAGCCCCGTCTTGTATGACCTGTCATGGACAGAGAATCATTCAGAAACCCGACGAATATTTCACGGGGCAGTCAACCATTGAATTATGTGCAAGTTGTCATGGTAATAGAGAAGTGATACTAAAATTCCAACTTAATCCCGATGTTATCAGTGGTTACACTACGTCATATCATGGACAGATGTATCAGTTGGGATATCAGGGAGAAGAATTTGCCACATGCGTTTCATGTCATGATAATCATTCTATCCTACCCAGTGATAATCCTGCTTCTACCATTAGTAAGACACATATTATTAAAACGTGTGGACAATGTCATGAAAAAGTGAACATCAATTTTGTCAAATATTTACAGCACTACTCTCCTATGGAACGGGAGGAAAATCCTGTGCTCAGATATATTAACATATTTATGATCTGGCTCCTCGGTAGTGTTTTTGTCATTTTTGGTGGACATACCTCTCTCTGGTTTATCCGGTTGATCATAAGGCGAATTAAGGGAGGTCCGATCAAAAAGCTTCCCAAAACAAAATACCGTGTACGTCGTTTTCGCCGTTTTGATCGGTTACTACATTTAGGGTTGATACTCTCTTTTCTAACGCTAGCTTCCACAGGAATGCCCCTGAAATACAGCCATACAGAAATAGCGAACTGGATTACTAATAATGTAATTGGATTTGGAACTGCTGCGTTACTTCACCGTATCGCTGCATTTCTACTTATTGTCATATTTTTTATTCATATATCCACTTTTTTATATAAGAAGTTCATCGAGAAAAAGAAAGGTATATTCTTCGGTCCAGATAGTCTTGTACCAAATGGTCAGGACTTCAAGGATTTCTTTGCTCATATAGCTTATTTCATAGGTGCAAAGAAGAACCCCCCGGAATTTGGCCGATGGACATACTGGGAAAAATTTGATTATTTCGCAGTGTTCTGGGGTATGGTCATCATTGGTGCATCAGGTTTGACTTTATGGTTCCCTGAGACATTCACCCGTATTTTACCTGGATGGCTAATCAATGCTGCTCACATTATTCATTCAGAAGAAGCACTGCTAGCTACGGCGTTTATATTTACCGTTCACTTCTTTAACACACATCTAAGACCTGGAGCTTTCCCAATGGACGAAGTTATTTTTACAGGAAGAATGACGGAAGAACGTTTCAAGGAAGAGCGTCCACTTGAATTTAAATCACTAACAGAAAAAGAATATCAATCACTTCTAACCGATCCACTTCCAGTAGGGTTAAAACGGCTGTTCTACATCGCAGGATATACATTTTTAACAATTGGGTTCATTCTCCTGCTTGTCATAATTATAGGGACATTTTTCTAGGATGTATGGGTGAAAAAGAAACTGATAAAATTTTCACTTTATTTTATTGGGATACTCATTATTTTAATACTCACACTTTTTGTAACCACGGAATACACATCCCAACCTTCTTTTTGTTCTACATGCCATTATATGGAGCCCTACGTAGAAGGGTGGAAAACTTCCACCCATGCTGACGTAACTTGTACTGATTGTCACTATCCTCCAGGACTTAAATCGAAACTACAGGGGAAGTTTACTGCCATTTCCATGACAGTAAATTATTTCACAGGCGTCTACAAAAAGAGTAAACCTTGGGCAGAAATAACAGACAACAGTTGTTTACGTTCTGGTTGTCATGAGGAAAGATTGCTCGAAGGTCAGGTGATATTTAAAGAAGGAATCATTTTTGACCATAAACCTCATTTAAAGAACCTTCGCCGCGAAAAAAAATTGCGATGTACAAGTTGTCATTCCCAAATCGTACAGGGTGAACACATCACAGTAACCGAATCTACCTGTTTCCTCTGTCATTTTAAAAATCAACCTGAAGAAGTACCTATTGATGATTGTACATGGTGTCACTCAGCCCCCGTATCGGGTGGATCAATGGAAATCAAATACGATCATTCTTACATTGTGCAACAGAATATTGAATGCCAGAAGTGCCACGGGACAATGCAAGTAGGTGATGGTACAGTACCTATAGAGCGGTGTAGTGTTTGTCATGCTGAGATCGGGAAGATTGAGAAGTATGACGAGATTGTTTTGATCCACAAGAACCACGTTACTGATCATAAAGTGGAGTGTCAGAATTGTCATCAAACCATCCTGCATAAATCTATATCCAAGACCCCTAATATTATGCCAGAGTGTCAATCCTGCCATCTGAAACCCCATAAGGCACAGCTCGATCTTTTCTCAGGAATGGGTGGAAAGTATGTTCCATCACACCCGAACCCTATGTTTGACGAGGGACTGAATTGTCAGGGTTGTCACATCTTCCATCAATATGAAAATGGTTTTCCGGAAATGGGGGAAACGATTGTTGCCAGAGTAGAGTCTTGCGAAGGGTGCCATGGAAAAGGATATACCAGAATACTGGAACAATGGCGAACATTAATGGCAGAAAAGCTAAACCTTCTGGATAAATCTTTCGTGATTGTTGAAAACGAGATTAAATCGAGTAATATTTCCGGAGATTCTAAAAGTCGTGCCCTGGCAAATTTTGACAACGCAAATTTTAACTACCAACTGGTCAAAGAAGGGAATTTCGTTCACAATGTTGCCTATTCTGATGAGCTGTTGATTTCAGCTGAAAAATTTTTAAGAAAGGCGTTAGAGTCTATTAATTCAAGTGAGGTTATTCCTGACATGTCAGTGTATAGTAGATTAGTACCTTCCGAATGCAAAAACTGTCATTATGGTCAGGAGGAAATAGATGTTGAGACTTTTGGGATTATCTTTTCACACGATATACACATTGAAAAGAATCGACTTCAGTGTTCGAAATGCCATTCCAATATAAGGCGTCATGGAGAAACAGTTATTACAAAAAGCGAGTGCTTGCAATGTCATCATAGCCAAACTAAAGTACAGTGTGAAACATGTCATACCTTACAAGCACAGATTTATAGTGGAACAGTAGAATTTGCTTCTGAGGCTATGCCTGATATAATGTATGAAGAAGGGGTAGAATGTTTTTCATGCCATGGAGGAACTGAAAGACCAGTCGAAAAGGCTACAAAGGAAAAGTGTGAAAATTGCCATGATTCTGATTACAAGGAACTATTCTTAGAATGGCAAGAAGAAACCGTAAAATCAATCCAGGGAATTTCTGAAAAATTACTCTCACTACAAGATCAAATATTAACTGATGATGATCGATTAATGATAGACAGAATAAGTTCTGGTCTTAACAAAATTGAACAGGATAAAAGCAAGGGAGTTCATAACATCGAACTTATTTCAGAGACTCTAAATGAATATTCTGAGTTCATTGAAAGTATTGAGGAATAATATATTATTTTGGTGAAGAAGAAAAACTTAGATTTTTAGGAGGTTAGTTTATGTTGATACGTATATACAAGACTTTTTTTTCAATTTTTACTGTAATTATTTTTATTTGTTTATATCCAGTTTCTGCAGATCAGTGGGATGACATTTCGTGTGAAGATTGTCACGATGATATTATCTTGGATATTTCTGTTCATGAGGATCTTGATTGCGAGAGTTGTCATGAAAATATTGTAGAAATCGGAATGGAACATGCAGAAGATGATATTATTGAACTTTCCGGGGTTTGCAAATCGTGTGGTTTATGCCATGATATTGTGTACGACGAATATTTAGAAAGCGTCCATGGGATGTCTATTATTAAACCGGAATCTGAAAAGGAAGCAGCTCACTGTTTTAGTTGTCATGGTGGCCATAATATTCTTCCTGGAGATGATCTTGGTTCTGATGTACATCCTCAAAATCTTGCGCAAACCTGTGGCAATTGCCATGCCAAACCAGAACTGGTGGATAAATATAATATTCCAGATCTCCATCCAGTTGAATTATTTTCAAAGAGTTATCATGCTAGACAATTATTAGAGAGTGCTGACCTGATGGCAGCAACATGTAATGATTGTCATGGGATTCATAATATAAAAAAGAGTACAGACCCTACATCAACTATCAGTCATGCAAATATTGCGAAAACCTGTGGAACCTGTCATGAGGAGATTTTTGAGGAATATTCAAACAGCGTCCATTGGATAGCATTAACCCGAGGTGAAAGAGAGTCACCGACTTGTGTAGATTGTCATGGAGAACATGAAATCCTCCTACCCACGGATCCTGAGTCACCAGTTTCAAAAAGAAGTGCCGCAGAACGTACCTGTGCTCGATGTCATACTAATGAGTCTTTAATTAAAAAATATGGACTCACTGCAGGAAAAGTATCCAGTTATCAAGATAGCTATCATGGTTTGGCTGTTCTAAAAGGTGATTTAGATGCAGCAACTTGTTATGATTGTCACAATGCTCACGAAATTCTGCACAGCGCTGATGAAATGTCATCTGTTCATCCGTCGAATCTGAAACAAACCTGTGCCAAATGTCATGCCGGAGCCACCGATAAATTTGCCATCTCTTACACACACCAGTCCGTCATGATAGCCGAAAGGCCGGTAGAGTATTATGTCAAGATCATCTATATTGTATTGATCACCGTGACCATCGGGGGCATGTTAGTCCACAACGGAATTATTGTCATTCATCATATGACAGGAAAGTTCAAGCACGAAAAATCATCGGATTATATACAACGATACTCACATTCAGAAGTCTGGCAGCATCTGGTACTGATCATTTCTTTCTTTACCCTTGTTATCACCGGTTTCGCTCTGAAGTTTACAGATGCGTTCTGGGTGGTTGGTCTGTCCAAACTGGGTATGACCGAACCTCTCAGGGGACTGATTCATCGCATTGCAGCAGTGGTATTCATCGCATTGTCGATTTGGCATCTTGTAGAAATGATTGTTACACATCGGGGTAGAGACTTTTTTAGAGCACTGTTACCGGGAAAGGCTGACCTCACTGGTTTTGTTCAGAATATCAAATACCATCTGCACATCCGGAATGATAAACCCCGATTTGACCGGTTTGACTATACTGAAAAGGTGGAGTACTGGGCATTGATCTGGGGAACGATCATTATGCTGGTGTCCGGTTTCATCCTCTGGTTTCCAACCTTTTTTGGACAGTTCTCACCACCTTGGCTTATAAAGGTCGCTGAAGCCTTCCATTATTATGAAGCCTGGTTGGCTACTCTCTCAATATTTGTGTGGCATTTCTTTTTTGTACTGTTCCATCCTTCAGATTATCCTATGAGTATGACCTGGCTACATGGCAGGATGTCTATCGAAGAATATGAACACAAACATCCAGAGGACTTAAAGAATATTATGGGTGAAATCGAAGATTATAAAAAAGGTAATAAAAATATAGATGATCTTTGCTTTCAGACAAAGGAGTATGTAAAAAGGCATAAAATTTCCCACGATAAATAAAGCTATATTAAATAGTCAAGCAGGACTATTTA
>CAZVFT010000090.1:0-9646 GCA_964626495.1 uncultured bacterium | reverse complement strand
TAATTAACCGGGAACAAGAGTATAAAAAGGGACAATCTGTCACTTTCCATTTTATATTAATCAGTGATAGTTTGAAACTGCTTCCATACTTTATACACACAGTGAAAAAAATTGGTGAAGTTGGTCTTGGTAAGTATAGAAGTAAATTTGAACTACAAAAAGTCTGGGTGGATTCTAATAGTGAGAAGATAGATATTTATTCTAAAAATAAAAGAACACTTAGTCTGGAATATCCGGTAAAGAAGTATTCATATTTTACCGATATGACAACTTCTTCTGACACACTAAAAATTCAAATTATTACACCTGTCAGGATGAAACACAAAGGGCATTTAGTAAGATCAATAGAATTTCCAATTATTGTAACAAACCTTCTACGCAGAATCACTTCCTTTGATCAGGGAAAAAGTAAAGATAGTGTTGAGATAAAGGATATGATTAATAAATCAAAAGAAGTAAAGAAAATATACGATATAACCAAATGGGCAGATTATGAGCGATATTCATTCAGACAAAAGAGTCGTATGAAATTAGGCGGATTAATTGGCGAAGTACATTTCCAAGGTTCTTTCAACTTATTCTATCCTTATCTAAAAGTGGGTGAATACATACATCTTGGTAAGAATACAAGTTTTGGACTTGGAAAATATTTAATTAAAGAATGAAAGGAAAAAAATGACACATAGGACTAGACAGAGTGTTATTTTAGGTGCTCTTTTACATGACATCGGAAAATTCTGGCAACGTAGTGAAAAAGAGGTCAGTTATGAAAAATCTCAAAATTTAAAGCATGATACGATAAATATAATTGGTGATTTTTGTCCGAAAAAGGATGGAGTCTGGTATTCGCATAAACACAGTGCTTGGACATATCAATTTTTAACAGATTTTGAGAATGTATTATTTAAATCAAGTACAAAACGCGAAGATATTCCCATTCATTTAGCTGCCAATCATCATAATCCAGGTACCACACTGCAGGAAATCATTCAGATTGCCGACTGGATATCTTCTGCTATGGATAGAAGTAAAGAAACGGAAGATGAGAAAGATGAAATAACACAAAAATACGCATTTAGAAAACGAAGACTTAGACCTGTATTTGAAAGTATTTTTCGTGATGAATATGGCGGTAAGAGAAATAAGTTCTACAACATCAATGAAATGGAATTATCAGAAAGTGTGTTTCCCAAAGTATTTGAATCCCCGAACAGAGATCTTTATGAGGAATATGACCAATTATGGCAGGGATTCGAAGAAGAATTTAAAAAGTTACCAAATGGCTCATTTTCTGTATATTTAGAAAGTTTGCTTTCACTTTTAAAGAAATATACTTGGTGTATTCCATCATCTACTGGTGATAATCCTGATATTTCTCTTTATGATCATTTGAAAACAACTGCTGCCATATCGGTCTGTCTCTATGATTATTTTTCTGAGACAAATCCCGAATGGATTAAACCGGATAACAAATCGATTGTTGGAGAGGTTAAAAACTGGTATAGAGAAAAAGATGAAAGTTTTACTCGCCTGGTTTGTGGTGATTTATCAGGAATTCAGAAATTCATCTATCAGATATCGGGGAAAAAAGCAGCCGTATCACTTAAGGGGAGATCATTCGCATTGCAATTACTTTCAGATGTTTCAGCACGATACATATTGAATCAGTTAGAACTTCCTTTAACTAATTTAATATACTCAAGTGGAGGTAACTTCTACATCATAGCTCCTGATACAAAAAATGCTAATGAACAATTGATGGTCATCCAGAATAAGTTAAACCGAAGCTTGCTCTCAGAATACGATGGTACTATATATCTGGGTATTGGGTCAGTTGGAATGACTACTAATGATTTGATGAATTTTTTAAACAAACGATGGAGGGAAGTCATTGAATCAGCTAATCGAGATAAACGGAAACGGTTTAAAAAGATGTTTTCAGATGATGGTACATTTTTTCAACCTTATGGTGCTTGTGCAGATGTAGAACAATGTAAGGCCTGTGGAAAAGATGTAGAAAAAGAAGATTTAAAGGTGATAGATGAAAATTTAATTGTTTGTAAATCATGCCACAAATTCATCAAAATAGGAAACAGGCTAAAAAGAATTGAATGGTTAGTAGAATATCATGGAGAGGAAGAAATAGAAAATGTATTTAGACCTTTACCTGATATTCCCATTGGTTACTTAATGGCTGATTCACCACAAGATACTGAAAAGATAGCTAAAGGTGATTTTGTAAAAATTAACCGCATAAGTTCAACGGAATTTTTACCGAAAAAGGAAAGTCTGCGTTACCCAGATCGTGCGTACGGTTTCAGCTTCTATGGAGGGAATTCTATGCCGGTTGATGACAATGGTGTCCCACTAACTTTTAATGATCTTGCGGGTAAGAGTGGTTATAAGCGATTGGGTGTGTTACGGATGGATGTTGATAACCTTGGAACTATTCTACAGCGTGGATTGATTTATCCAACCTTCACTTCTGAAAAGCAAATAGAGGATAAAACCAATAGATACTCCATTTCACGCCTTTCGACATTGAGTTCTATGCTGGATTTATTTTTCTGTGGATACCTAAATACTATTTATGAAGAGAGTTTCAAAAACGAAGCATTCACAATTTACTCAGGTGGTGATGATTTGTTTCTTGTTGGAAAATGGGATAAGATGGTTGAATTTGCAAAAAAAATATATGGTGACTTTAGGGAATTTACCTGTAAGAACCCGAACATAACCTTATCTGGTGGAATTGCTTTAACCCGTGAAAAATATCCTATTCACAGGTCTGCAGAAATGGCTGGAAGTGCGGAGGAACAGGCAAAATCATTACCAGATAAAGATAGTTTCTCGTTTTTGGGAAAAGCGGTGAAATGGAGTGATTTTAATGAATTGAATAAAATGAAAGATAATATTGTTGATATTAGAGAAATAACAAACAGCAGTGCTGTAATTGACCGATTACGTAGAATTTATGCGACATACTGGGAGGAAAAACAAAGACTGTTAGAATTAGAAATTGATGAAAAGTCTCGTGAAGAAATGATAGCCTACAACAAATGGCGCTGGAGAATGGTGTATTCGATGACCAGATTGGCGAAGAAAGAAAGTAAAGCAAAGGACCATTTGAAAGTATTACAAAATCAACTAATGGATAAATTACCATCCGGTACGGAGGTAATCTCAGTTTTGGATATACCAACGAGATGGGCGGAATTTTTAAAACGATAATACCAAAAAAGAGGAGGTAACAATGACAGAATACAATCAACAATACGGAATGAAAAAAATAAAAGACTGGGTTACTCAAAAGATTGGAAAAGACACTATCGAATTTACTGAATGGTTTGGAAGAGAACTGGCTTATGATCGGTTTTCCAATTCACAAATTCGGAACATATTCGGTGAAGTAAAACGAATGGAAATGAAAGGATACGAGGAAACCCGTTTATTATTATTGAAACCTAAGTTAGCATATGCTGCAAAGCGACAAAGTAGGAGGTATGCAGAGAAAGCAGCTAACAGTCTAAAAGATCTGCTTTCTTCAGGTATTGATGCAGTTGTTCAATCATCTAATCCTAAAGATAGCTTCAATAATTTTTCTAATATCTTCGAAGCTATTCTAGCATATCACAAAGCCAATGAAGGTTTAAGAAGACCAAAACAGTCTTATCAAAGGAGGTAATAAAAATGAAACTGACAAAAAAAATCTTTCTTAACTGCACTATAACTGCTAACACAGGAATGCACATTGGAGGATCTAATGAAGGCATGACTATAGGTGGTGCCGATTCACCTGTACTGCGAGATCCTATTACCAACATACCCTATGTTCCTGGCTCCTCTCTGAAAGGTAAGATGCGTAGTCTTTTAGAGAAAATGTCTGGTAAGTGGGGCGATAGAGGAGGCCCGTGTGAATGCGGAGAATGTGATATTTGTACTGTTTTTGGTGTATCAGCGAATATTGCTAAAGGACCAACACGCTTACAGGTTCGAGATGCGTTTATGGAAAAAGAATCTGCTGATAAACTGGAAGAGTCCGGGAATACGGATATGCCTTTTACTGAAGTCAAAACAGAAGTTGTAATTGACAGGGTCACATCTGCTGCAAATCCACGTCAAATTGAACGGGTACCATCTGGAGCGACATTCAACTGTGAAATGGTATTGAACATACATGACGGTGATGATGAAACGGGATATTTAAATCTGATTGAAAAGGGTATTCATCTTGTTGAAGATGATTATCTGGGTGGTAGTGGAACCCGTGGCTATGGAAAAGTATCATTTAGTGAGTTGAAAAAATCTTATAAAACAGAAGTAGAATATTCCAATGATAATAAAAGCCTACCGCTTGAGGAGTGATCCATGGAAATCAGATGTTTTAAACTACGGTTTAAGAAACCCATTCATATCGGAGGAAACCAGCCGGGATTTGAACATACTGATGAATTCATTCACTCGGATACTCTTTTCTCAGCACTGATAAATGCATGGCAAATGCTCTACCCTGATGATATGGATATATTCTTTCCACCATCTAAAAATGGGTCGCTAGATTTCCCTTTTTTCAAGATTAGTTCAGCGTATCCGTTCGTGAAAAACCAGCTTTACTTTCCTAAACCAAGCTGGAAGCTGGGTACGCCACAGATAACGTTTCACTCCCCTGAAATTGCGAAAAAGATCAAGAAACTGTCGTGGATTGAACTTTCAATTTATGAATCCTGGCTCAATGGCGAATTGGAAGAATTTATCCCGGAAGAAACCTATGGTGAAGGGAGATACTGGAACAGAGGAGTAAAATCCGAACGTGATCAGGAATTTTATCCAGCACTGATTGAAGACAGTCCGCGTATTGTAAAAGACCGAACAACAGAAACGACGGATATCTTTTATTTTTCCCGATTGTTTTTTGCGGAAGGGTGTGGTCTGTTCTTCCTTGCAGATTTCCAAGATGATTCGGTAATAGAAAAATTCCGAGCAAGTTTGAGACTTCTTGGAGATGAAGGTATAGGCGGTGACCGAAGCGTTGGGAATGGTCAATTTGAACTAGAGGAGACAACGGTAGAAATTCGTAGTCCGAAAGATAGTGAATATTCCGTTTCGCTTTCTTTAGTACATCCCAAAAATGGCGAAGCTAAAATGCTTGGAGAGGATTCATCCTATGATCTCATCACTCGTCGTGGGTGGGTTCATTCTGAAAGAGGGCTTCCTCTGCGGAGACAAACTGTAAGAATGTTCACGGAAGGTTCGGTGTTCGCTGAAATGTCTCCAGAAGGAGATCTCGTTAGAGTTCTGGATAAAACCACTGCCCCAGATCTTGACCATGATATTTTTAGATATGGAAAATGTTTTTGCCTACCATTTCAACCCATGGAGGGTGATCATGAAAAATGATACAAAACAATTTCAGATAGAAGTGCTAACACCTGTTCATATTGGAAGTGGTATGAGAAAAGTCAAGCATATTGATTTTTATTCCACAAAGACAGGAACGGCTATAGTAAATATTGATCAAGTGGCTAAGGATATTTCTGATGATCCCAGTCTGATACGGAATATGGAATATCTAAGTGATAGCTATTCCATTGGTGAATTCATTCAAAAATACCGGCGTTATCTCAGTGAGAGTGTTGAACAGCACTATACTGTACGATGTGAAAGTAGAGAGATTCTGGAATATGAGCGAAATGGTATGGGAATACCTTACATTCCCGGTAGCTCGTTAAAGGGTTCAATTCGCACAGCTATCTTGGTAAATCTTTTTCAAAATAAAAATGTGCACGAACAGGAATCATTACTTCGATCTGTTAAAAACAATAGGAATCCCAAATGGGCATCCCAAGATATTTTAAAAAGTTTACTCGGTCAAAATCCTAATAACGATATCATGCGAACAATACAAGTGTTTGATTCTCATTTTGCAGAAAATGATATTGGGTTGCTTGAAACAAAAATATTTTCATTAGCTAAGTATGGTAGCTGGACATGGAAAAAAACAGAATATGGTGAAATGAAAGTATTTGGCGAAATACTGAAACCGGGGTCTACATCACAAGTGACTCTTTCTCTTGACCAATTTCTGCTCAAAAACCCAATAGCTAAACGGAAACTTCATTTTTCTGGAAAAATCCCTGATGACTTTGAAAAACTGTCATCTCTTATCAATGAACATACAAGGGGAGCTGTTGAAACTGAAGTAGAATTTTACCAGAAGTATGAAAAGGGACGTGATTTAGATGGATTATTAAGAGAGTATGAAAAAGTCCTGAAGAAAATACCGGACAACGGATCTGGCTTTGTTATACGATTGGGTTGGGGTAGCGGCTGGAAGTCTATGACCGGTGATTACATACCGGATGACTGGCTCAATCAATTTAAAGCTCAATTCCGAATGGGAAGAAGAGGAGTGGACGTTTTTCCAAAATCCCGAAAAATTGGTATACAAAACAACCTTCCCCTGTATCCATTGGGTTGGATAAAATTGACAAAAGAGAGTGATCATTGATTGTATTTTTCGCAAATGTAGGAAGCAGGGATGTTCAGACACAATCGAGTAAGATTGACAAGTGTAGAATTGTTGGGAAAGATTATTTTAACAGGTATAGGTATGAGAAGTCTCGATTGCGGTTTCCAATTCTGAATAAAGGATTGAACTATGTATTGCAACAGATAAATAACAAACCTATTGATGAAGTTGTACTTTTTTACACAGACCAGGATGGAAAAACAGAACCTAAACATCGAGAAACAGACACAATATTTTTTGCAAAAATTTTGAAAAAATTAATTTTAGAGAATTTTCCTCAGATTAGGAAGGTAGAATTAATTAAAATTGTTGGAAAGCCTGTTAATCCCGATAACCTTTTCCCTTTTTATAATCAATATTTTTTTAAATACTCATGTGAGAATTTCGTTGATACGGTGATTATTTCACCCACTGGTGGTATCCCTGCTTGCAATTGGGCGATGCTTTTACAAGCAACAAAAATATTTAAGGAAAAGGTTCTGGTTGTCTATGTCCCGGATTCGGGCAAAGTGGAAGAAGTTCCCTTTGCGAAATTGATACTGGACGATTACAAATTGGAAACGATTCGTTCCATGTTAGATTATTTCGATTTTTCGGGTGCACTGAAAATTATGGAATCAACCGATGTACCAAATGATCCGAAAAACCTTGCTCGATATGCTGAAGCAAGACTACGGTTTGATTTCTCTTCCGCAATTATACATCTGGAAAAATTGGAAAAAAAGGATGAGTTGATTGAAACCCTATTGGGTTCGATAACAAAATTCACACAAGATGTAAAACAGGCAAATTCCAATTCCACCGGTGAAGAATGGGAAGAATGTCTGGATTTACAAAAACAAAAAATTGCTGAATTGGCAATGAACTCAGAGATAAAATGGGTCCAAGGTGAATATGCAGATTTTTTAGCTCGAATTTTCCGCTTTAGGGAAGCACTTCAGCGGTTCCTTTTTGAACATGAAACACATCATTCCTCAGAAAAACTGGATGGTAACTTTCCTGATTTTGAGAAATATCTTAAACATGATGAATATTTTCAAAGAAAATTAGAAAGAAAGAAAAAATTACGATGCGAGCCTACTGGACTTGTAATGAAAATTTATTTAAAACAACTAAAGGGAAAAACAGCAGAATTATCAAAAACAATCGATATTATTGAAAACCTTGAGAAATTAGCAAATCTGAGAAATAAATCAATCATCGCACATGGATATCGTCCTATCACAAGGGAAGAAATTGGAACAAATTACGAGGGAGATATTGTAAAAGACCTTGATGAAGTGATCAAGTATTTTAATGAAGAGGACCGCAAAATTTCTATTGATAAACTCGTTAACCTTATCAAAAGAGAAATACATTAACAGATATTACTTCTCTTTTAACAGAATAGATTTAAAGTTGCTCTTTGACAATTGGAAATTCAAGAGGATTACGATATGCCTTAATTATATATATAAAAAAGGGTAGCAGAAAGCACGTGCTTTCTGCTACCCCCTCTACTTACCAATTATAAAAAGGAGGATAAATTATGCCTTCATTATATCTGACTGAACAAGGCGCGAAGCTGAAAAAAGAGGGGCAGAGGTTAATAGTTACCAAAGACGAACAAAAAATTGCCGATCTGCCCCTCATAAAACTTGAATCTGTTTTGATATATGGTAACATCCAGATTTCCACTCAAGCGATGCGAATACTTTTGAATTCTGGTGTAGAAACTGCTTTTTTCACAATAAATGGTAAACTTATTGGTAGATTAGTACCAATGGCGTCGAAAAACAATATTCTGCGGATTGAACAATATCGCAAATCGGTGAAAAATGACTTTGCTTTAGAAATAGCCAAAAAGCTTGTTATGGCGAAAATTCAAAATTGTATAAAAGTTTTAAAGCATTTTCTTTCAAACCATTCGGATTCTGAAATATCATCATCAGTAAAAGAATTGAACAGATGGGATGAACGGATAATCAGAAAAAACAGAGTAAATACACTTCTGGGTGTGGAAGGAAGTGGTTCGATGAAATATTATGATGCTTATAAACGCACATTTCTGAATGAACTGAAATTTAATGGTAGGAACCGAAGACCTCCTACTGACGAAGTGAATGCATTACTTAGTTTTGGTTATACGATACTTGGAAATGAGATGATTTCGTTAGTTAATGGAAAGGGTTTTGATCCCTATATTGGTTTTTATCATGGTATTCACTATGGCAGACCATCTCTTGCGTTGGATATGCTTGAACCATTTCGTCCTGAAGTTGATTTATTTGTAATGAAATTAACAAATCTGAAAATATTAAAAAAAACAGATTTCGAAAAAAGAGACGGTGGAGTATATTTGAAAAAAACCCCAATGAAAATTTTTTTTGTTCACTATGAAAAGTGGATAAAAAAACCGGATACTCAAGGAAATTCCATAAGAGATAAAATGAAAATTCAGGTAAGTAATTTGGCTAAAACAATTGTTAAAAATTCTGATTTTAAAACTTATAAAATGTGATGTTTGTAACAGTCTCGTATGATATTCCAGATGATAAACGCCGTAATAAAATAGCAAAAACGCTTAAAGATTACGGGGAGAGGATACAATATTCGGTTTTCGAATGCAATATCACGAATGAACAGTATTTACAGTTATTTAAAAGGATTACCTGCGTTGTATTACCTGAAAAGGATACTGTGCGGTTTTACCGTTTATGCAAAGAATGTAAAACAAAAGTTAAGATTGTTGGACTTGGGAAGATAACAGAAGATGATGACGTTTATGTGATATAATCGTAACCATATCTTTCACTGTTAATGTGCATAGGTTACGATTTTACTGTAACTTGCTGTAATAGTATAATTTGCGGTCAAAGAGTAACTGGAATAAAAGGTGTAATTCACAGCAATAATGAACACATTTTTTGGGGTTACGAAAAATGTACCTGTATATTTCATAGATTTGGTAACTTATAAAGACCAGACTTGAAAATAATAGACCCGCTTAAAGGGGATTGAAACCGAAATTCTCTAATTCTATTATCTGAATAGTGGTAATAGACTTGAAAATAATAGACCCGCTTAAAGGGGATTGAAACCAATAAGGTTTGCGTTGGCTTCGTTTTCTTTTAGATC
>CAZVFT010000089.1:0-9862 GCA_964626495.1 uncultured bacterium | reverse complement strand
TATTTAACAAATTGGCTTGGTATATCAATTGAAGGATATCTAGAAAACCGTCCCGGCATTCCGCCGTCGCCAAGGCATTTAAAATCCTTTGTTGAAATGATTGAACAACGGGGAATTCAAATACTATTGGCAGCAAATTTTGTTGATGTTTCTCAGGCAGAAAAAGCAACGGAGCGATCAAAAGCAAAACTAATTATACTACCTACTCTGGTAAAGGGCGAAGAATTTATTCAATCCTATACTGATCTATTTGATTATTTAATTGAACAACTGATTAAAAATATGGAGGAATGACATGGGGGAGATATTAAAGTTTATGGCAGCTCCATTTCTTGTTTCGGTTGTGCTGGTTGGATTACACACGTATATGGGGCTTCATGTTGTTATGCGGGGAATTATTTTTATAGATATTGCGCTTGCACAGGTTGCTGCAGTAGGAAGTGCCGTTGCTCTGCTTTTTGGAGCAGAGATAGGAAGTAGTTCCGCTTATTTGGTTGGACTTTTTGCTACCTGTATTGGAGCAGGAATTCTTTCGCTCACACGCACACAAAATGAAAAAGTCCCACAGGAAGCATTCATTGGGATCACCTATGTTGTAGCAAGTGCTTTGATGATTTTGGTATTAACCGGAGTGGCTCATGGAGCAGAACAGATAAAAGCATTGCTTGTTGGCTCAATACTCTGGGTAAAGTGGAGTATCATTTATAAAGTAGCTATTGTGTATCTCCTAATTGGACTGTTGCATTGGATATGGAGAAAGCGATTTCTATTGATATCACTACGTCCCGATGAAGCTTTTGAAAAAGGGATTTCTGTCAGATTTTGGGATTTGTTGTTTTACCTTACGCTTGGGTTTATGGTGACTATTTCGGTTCAGATTGCAGGTGTATTACTTGTCTTTACATTTTTAGTCGTTCCTGCTGTGATGGGAGTAATGGTCACGGATTCACTCTGGGGAAGATTGATTTTCGGATGGGTTGTTGGAGTGGTTGTCTCTTTTATCGGTTGTATGACCTCTTATTACGCAGATTTACCAACCGGTGCGACGATTATATGTGTGTTTGGAATAGCTCTGATTTTACTTGTTCTGGTTCGAGTCATTTTTGAAGGAAGGATTTTTCCCAGAAATATTTCCAATACCTAATTCCATTGTTATACTGAGTTTGTTGTGGATATTTTAGTAGATTTGAACCCTTTTATTTGATAAAAAACGGAGGATGAAATAATGAAAGCGGAATCTGAAAGAAAATCTACAGCGATAATTATAACACGAGATGGTATGGGAAGTGCAGATCTTGAATTGCAGCTCAAATTGATAAAAGCCTATTTCAAACTCCTGATTGAAAATGGGAAATTACCCGATGCTGTTGCTTTTTATACCGATGGTGTTAAGCTCACGACGGAAGGGTCCCCCATTCTTGAGGAATTAAAAATATTGGCTGAAAAAGGAGTTCTCTTGATCATCTGCAGCACCTGTTTGAATCATTTAGGATTAATGGATAAGGTTCAGGTTGGAATTCCAAGCCACTTGCCTGATATAATTGAACTTCAACAACGAGCGGATAAGGTGATAACCATTTAGTTGTGAAATAAATGATGATAGAAAGATACTCATAAGTCCCATCAATTCAAAATTTGGTTGTTTGAATTTGTCGAAGAAGGCAGATTAAATTTCATTCTGCCTTTTTTACTAATATCAGGCTATTAAAAAACATTTAACTTAATTTATTTAAATATGTCTAACATAATTGGTATACAGCAGATTGTGTACGTGCAGAATAATACTCAATACCAATAAAACTTCAATTATCTGAGAGGGAAAATGAAAACACGTAAAACATTGTTATATTTATTACTGGGATTACAGGCTTTAACATTTGCACAAGGAATGCGTCCCGGGAAAATACCCAAAATTGGTGTGCTGTACGGTACTGTGATAGATTCTTCCAACCGTAAACCAATCCAACATGCTTCTATTTCAGTAATTAATGTTAGGACAAAACAAATTGTCACTGGCGGAATCACAGGCGAGAAGGGAAAATTTCGTATTAAAGAAATTCCACTGGGACGTTGCAAAGTCGTTGTGGAATTTATCGGGTACGAAAAGAAAATTGTCGGTCCCATCAGACTCTCCCCCCGAGGGGATGGTATTGAACAAAACCTTGGTAAAATTTCACTTCAGTTAACGTCTCTGCAGATGGAAGCAGTGGAAGTTCAGGGTGAACGCCCCATCTATGTACAAACGGCTGAAAAGAAGATATTTAATGTGGAACAAAGCACCGTTTCATCGGGGGGCACACTTCTGGATGCGTTGCGGCAGGTTCCTGGTGTGGATGTGGATATTGACGGTAAAGTAAGCCTGCGCGGCAATACTAATGTGAATATTCTCATTGACGGAAAACCGTCCATCATTGTTAGTAGCGATCAGGAAATGATGCTGGAAGCCATTCCCGCCGATAATATTCAGGATATTGAAGTGATTACAAATCCATCCGCCAAATACGATCCGGAAGGCATGGCAGGAATTATCAACATCATCCTGAAGGAAAACAAGTTTGCTGGATTAAATGGGAATGTCAAATTCGGTGCTTCAACCAACGAAGCTTACAACACTTCCGGACAGATCAATTTTCGAAATGAAAAAGTAAATCTCTTCTTGAATTCAGCACTTCGAAATGATATCCGCTCGGGTAGTGGAGGTAATTACCGTGAAACATATTTCAACGATGTCACTACGATTCTGGATCAGAATATCAGTGGTGAGCGGGGCGGGAAGAGCTATTTGATAAAATCTGGTTTGGAGCTGTATCCAAACCTAAACAACGCAATCGGATTGACTTTATCTTACAGTAATAGCAATCGCATTGGTGACAGGACGGTTGAGACAGAGGAAACCATTATTGATTCAATGATTCACTATTACCGAGATACGGACGCAGATAATGATCACACCAGTCTGGATGTGACATTGACTTATGACCAGAAATTCAATAACCCAAAGCAGAAACTTTCTGTATTTGCCAACCACTCCACCGGGACAGATAATCGAACTCACTCTATGATTTCAATTGCAGATTCAGTGTGGGCAGGATTTGATGCAGATCCAGAGAGAGAAACCACGGACAATGAGAGAAGTGAATCCAACCTGCAGATGGATTATATTCATCCCTTCAGCCGGGATTTCAAGCTGGAAATGGGATATAAAGGAACCCGTAGGGAATACAATAATCAATTTTTTACTTATGACATATCCCAGGATGGATTGAACACAGAAACAGTTGACTCTTCACGCAGTAACCATTTTTTGTTCGATGAAAACATCCATGCAGCGTACACTCAATTCTCACTGCAAAAAGGAATGTTCGGATTACAGATGGGTTTGCGCGGAGAAACGGTGACAACGGTTTCCGAATTGATGGATACAGGTGAAAAATATGAAAATCCTTATACCAGCTTTTTCCCCAGTGCATCTTTGACAATCGGACCGCAGATTTTACAAGTGCAGGCAAGTTACAGCAGAAGGATTCATAGACCTTCTTACCGAAGATTGAATCCTGCCATTCATCAGCTGGATCAATACAGTATACGAACCGGTAATCCGTTTTTAAAACCGGAATATATTGATGTCGCTGAAGTGGGATTATCCCGTTTCAACAATGGTTTTACTGCTTCCGTGACTGCTTACTATCGAAGAATTACAGACTTGATCAGTCACCACAAACTGCCTCCTGATTCTATGGGAGTAACTAAAATGACATACGAAAATTATGACCAACTGCAGAATTATGGTCTTGAATTCATCCTGTCCGGCAGTCTTGGAAAGGGTTTTCGAATAATGGCAAGCGGGAATCTGTTTTCCGATGAAGTGGATGCATCCAGTGCGTTTGACAATGATGATTATGATGAAACTTCCACGGGTTTTTTCGGACGGGTATCAGCCATTTGGAATATTACCCCCAGCACAGAACTTATGTTGATGGGTTTTTACCGATCACCACGGGATATCCCTATTGGGAAGTTAAACTCCATGTCATTCAGCAGTCTGTCACTGAAAAAGAAGTTTCTGGGTGATCGGCTGGCAGTTTCGTTGAGATTAAATGATTTGTTCGATACGATGGGCTTTGGTTTTACGACTGAGGGAGAAAATTATTACCAGGAGAGCTACCGGAAGTTTGACAGTCAGATTGCATCCATTTCCCTGGAATATCACTTTGGAGAGATGGAGGACCGCAGTCGTTACAACCGCAAACGCAATGGTGAAAGTGGAGATGAAATGGGTGGATTTGAGATTGAGTAATATTGAAATTACCAGATCGTTAGCATCCACTGTATTGTCCTGTTAGAATTTAATGATGTGAATGTTCTAAGCGCTCTGCCACCCAAACCTTGATGATGGATTGACGAGGAACTCCAAGGCGTTTTGCTTCTTTATCTAAGGAATGTACCATCCAGAGAGGAAAGTCAACATTAACTCGTTTTTGTTTTTGCTCGGGTCTTATAGCTTTTGAGATGTCAAGGTATTTGGATATATTTTGACCCTCGTTAAATTTTTTATCAAAATCCTTAGCTTTCATAAATATCTACCTCCTCTGGCCGAGAACGACGTACCGAAATAATCCTTATTTTTTCTTTTCTATACGTAATTATTCCTGACCAGTGTTTATGTGAAATACACCCTATTATTAAAAATCTTGGCTCATCACTAGTTTTAGCGGGAATCTCTATTAAATCGGGATCTTCCCATAGCGCTTGTGCTTCGATGAAATCAATCCCGTGTTTATTCTTATTTACTTCACTTTTTTCAGGATCATATTCAAATTCCATGGTATAATAAATATACCATATTCATACTATATTTGTCAATATATTTTTGAGTATTTCTTCTAACGATATCTATATTCCGTTTTGATCCAAAAGGGATTCCCTTGTCCGAAGGACTCCTTTGGAAGAGTCAGAAAGTTGTAAAATCAGATAAAAGCCCTTGTATGAAACGAGGGAAAAAACAACAGAACCAGCTAAGTGGAATGGTTATGAATTATAACAAAAGAAAGTTAATTGGAGATAGACAATACGTACATCGGGGAATAAAATATAGATTACCACAATTTTTGTTATACTTCTTCAATTCGATACGATAGGATTTAGTTTTACGACAGAAAGTGACAATTATTGACAGAAGAGCCATCGGAAGTTTGACAGCCGGATTGTATTCATTTCTTTGGAATGTCATTTCGGTGAAATGGAAGACCGAAACCGCTTCAGCCGTAAATGCAATAGTGAAAGGGGGGATGAAATGGGTGGGTTTGACATTGAATAACGAACTTGCGACTGAGCAGCGGGAACTACTCAGTACTTTCTACTTATTTCATTGCATTGTCTCATACCCCCGGTTTTGTCCTAGTTGGTAACCTTCGTCCTCGCTTGCTTTAAGCCCTTGTTAGATAGAGGGGTTTCTTATATTTAGTCATAGACCAGATGTAAAGTATACAAATTGTTTCCATAGTCAGATTCTTGAACGTATGGGAGTATCTCACCCTCTCTTGTAGTATCTATCGCTCCCCTTATTTTAAAAAGCAGATACTCTGATTGCTCAGGAATAGCGTCATAAATCGAATCTGTAAAGATTTCTCCCGCCCAAATAGTATCATTGTCATAATTTATGATTTCGGTGTGAGAAAAGTGTTGACTGTGGTAATCATTGTCTGTCCGGGTGTTTGAGATATAGAAATGGCTGCTCGTCTCTCGATCACCTACATTCAACACATCGATAAAAAAAATATACTGCCATGATCCTCCCCAAAGGGTATCGATATAGGTCTGTCGATAGTATTTTATATCCTTGATAACCAAATCTGTCATTGGCTCTGCTTCTTCAGGGTCTGTGAATAGATTACAGCCATAAAAAAGGAAGATTACTCCAAGGAAGGACAGACTTTTCCTCATTAACTCTTGACCACCTATTAATATATTATAATGAGAATCTGGAATAATGGTCACTATCCTTTCCACATATTATGACATTGATATTTTTACTGAAGATTATTAACATGGTTGGTAAGTAAAACTATTGATAAAAGAGAAAAACTTCAACTTAAATTTGTTCTGACCGGAACCTGAAGCGAATGGATCATTTGCTTCAAGTGTAGATGGCTGCGTGAAAACAAAATAAGAGAATGAATAATGGAAGAAATGAGCTGTGATACACATATCTGTCCCTGGCGAAAAGCCTTTCTTTTCGACAATCCGCTGAGAAGGCTGTTTCATAATCCCAGGAAGATGTTTTCCCCATATCTTTCAGCGGGTATGACCGCCATTGACATCGGCTGCGGTCTGGGTTTTTTCTCCATAGGAATGGCGAAAATCGTGGGTGAGCATGGTAAAGTAATTTCTGTGGATGTGCAGCAAAAGATGTTAAACACATTAAAGAAACGGGCAAAAAGAAAAAGCGTCCATCACATCATCCAGTTTCATCAGTGCAGCGAATCTGCAATAGGATTGGGTGTGAAAGCAGATTTTATTCTGACTTTCTGGGTGGTTCATGAGACACCCGATCAAAAAGCGTTACTGCAGGAAATATTTTCGCTTCTAAAACCGGGCGGGTACTATTTTCTTGCTGAGCCAAAAAGACACATTTCAGAATCGCAAATAAACGCAACCTCAAAATATGCCATAGAGGCTGGTTTTATAAAGATCGATGAACCAGATATAGCATTCAGTCGGGCGTTTGTGTACGAAAAACCAAGTTAATCTCATATCTGTCTAAACTCATTAATTTCCCGTCCTCATTACTGATGATCTGGAACACAAATTTCATAAGTTCCGTCGGTGACCCCTTTTACCAGTTGAATTCAAATAAAAGTTTATTAGGCGGGCTGCCGGTTTCCACTTTTTTTAAAAGGCTAAAGCCTAAACTCCATTCCACGGATTTTACCCTTCAGAGTTTTAAAAGCAGTTGAAATATCTGCTTACTTTCTTTAAAAGGCTAAAGCCTAAATTCCGTTCTACGGATTTTACCCTTTAGGGTTTTAAAAAACGTAAATATGCAAATATGTAAAACGTAATTATATAAAACATCCTTTCTCGAAAGGCTGGCATGTGACCCGTTCCGGGATGAGTAACGGCATTGACAAAATTTCCTTGTATATCTATAATATTATTTATAATATCGAAATGCGATATCGTCATTGGATATTGGCAAAATTATGAAAGATCAATTCAAACATGACTTTTTACTGGGATTCATCAAAATCCACATTTTACATCACGCCAGAATAGAACCTGTTTACGGTAAAGAGTTTCGGCAGGAACTCCGGCGACACGGATACGAAATATCCTATGGTACTCTCTATCCCATTTTTCATAAGCTGGAAAAAGACGGTTATCTTACTTCAGAACAAAAAAATGTTAGTGGAAAGATTCGGAAATACTACTCCATCACAATAAAAGGCATCCGAGCTCTGGAAGCAGCCAAGCTGAAGGCACAGGAACTTTTTAACGAACTGTTTGAAGAGTCTTAGAAGATTTCAAATGATAACTACAAACGATATTCTATTCAGTTTTAAGAAAATATCCTACGCAATAGATGGTCACTCCATTTTGAAAGATGTAACCTTATCTATTCCCTCAGGTGAATTCTTTGGAATTTTAGGTCCATCAGGAGCTGGGAAATCTTCCCTCCTGCGTCTCTTCAATGAACTGAGTTCACCAACGGATGGCACAATTCGATACAGGGGGAAATCAATTCAGGATTATCCGGTTACGGAGCTTCGAAAACAGGTTGGTATGGTGTTTCAAAACCCGGTGATGACTGGGGGATCCGTCAGAGATAATTTACTCATCACCCGGCGATGGGAAAAATCCACACCGTCAATTTCTGAAGATGATCTGATAACGAGTCTCGAAAGTGTGAAATTAACGAATAAATTTTTGGATAAAGAGGCACGGTCTCTCTCTGGCGGGGAGAAGCAACGCATTGCTCTGGCGCGAGCGTTGCTGAATAAACCCGATGTTTTACTCCTGGATGAACCCACTGCCAATCTCGACCCAAGGCTATCCCGCTCAATTCTTCAACTAATTTCAGATTTACTACACAAATTCAACCTTACCCTGATCATAGCTTCCCACGAGCATCGGTTGATAAAGTCTTTTGTCAATCGAGTTGCTTTTCTGATTGACGGGGAAATTGTGGAAGAGGGATCTGCAGATATACTGGAAAATCCCGCAACAGATCTTGCGAAATCTTTTTTACTGGAGAAGCTCAAGTGAGTCAGCCGTTTTATGATATCACGTGGATAGATGTATTTGTATCCCTCGTTCTGGTGGTAATCAGTCTGGGACTCATCCGCTGGTGGAAAATCGGATTGGAAAAAATCTTATTACTCGGGACTGTAAGAACCTTTATCCAGCTCACCTTAATGGGATATGTCTTGACCTTCTTTTTCCAGCAGGAAAGCTGGATTTTTATGGTGACATTGATCTCCATTATGATTCTTATCGCCAGTTTTGAGGGCACTCGACGTCAAAAATCCACAAAGATCCCACATTATTTTTTGATTTTAACAGGGACAATGTTTGGGACTGTTGTGATTGTGTTGGGGACGATCATCAAATTTATCCTTGGAGTGCAGCCGTGGTACTATCCATATGCGATGATTCCCATCGGAGGGATGATAATCGGTAACGCTCTCAATTCCACCACTCTTGCAGTGAATCGTTTTATTGGAGAATTGACTCACCGTCAGGAGGAAATTGAACTGATGCTCTCGCTGGGTGCTCCATCTCGGGATGCGGTGCAGGATTCAATCCGGGATGCAGTGCAAGCGGCTCTAATTCCAACTATCAATTCTATGATGACAGTAGGATTAGTATTCCTCCCTGGAGTGATGTCCGGGCAGATCCTGTCTGGTGTGGATCCACTCATCGCGGTGAGATATCAGATAATGATTATGTATATGTGGGTTACCACGACAGCACTGGCAAATATCACCGCTCTGGCTTTTGTCTACCGACAATTTTTCTCCTCGCAGGTTCAGTTAAAAAGAGAATTATTGAAAAAACGTTAATAAGTATCAGGTGTTTTTATTATTTTAAATGGTTCATCACAATAATGCGTGCCCATAGGATAAAGGTACAAATTTAATGAGATTTAATATCACACTCTGAGCATGAAGGATCAGATAAATTACTTACGTCAATTACCCTACCTTTTAAGGTGGGGGCAAAAAGTAAAACCCCAACCCGGGCTTCCCGCCTGCTCCCGAACATTTGTGAGGGCGGGCAGGTAGCCCAAAGAAAGGTGTAATAATGGCTTTTATTAAAATATGCCTACCCGCCCTTTTCGCCAGTCGACGAATCGGGAGCAGGCGGGGATTCATTTCGTTTGGACAACAAAAAATAGACAACCATTTATGACAAAAAATATAAAGAGACAGATGATTGAACACATCAAAGAAAATGCTATTTGGAAAGATATTTACATTGATTCTATCGAAGGTGAAAAAGAGCATTTACATGTTTTAAATTCACTTGGAGCAAAACAAACTGTTTCTGAAATCGCACAATTATTGAAGGGAGAATCATCTTTTTGGATTAATTCTCAAAATTTGATAAAGGGGAAATTTGTATGGCAAGATGAATATTTTGCTGTTTCTGTGAGTGAGTCTGTATTACCGAGGGTAAGAAAATATATACGTAATCAGCCTGCCCGACTGGTCACCCGGTCAGGCGGGGAAGATCATCATAAAAAAATACCTTTTTCAGAAGAGTATGATGAATTTATTAGGAAATATGGTTTTCATGAATAATTGGGCTAAAGCCTCAGTTCTTATTCGCCCGAATCTCCCCGACTTAAAAGTCGGGGTAA
>CAZVFT010000088.1:0-9874 GCA_964626495.1 uncultured bacterium | reverse complement strand
GGGGAGGTACTCCATTGGGCGGGTGTGAAAGCGGGAACACACAAAAAGCTAAGTATTAGAAAACTAAGGATGTGAATGTGGGGTTTCATTGGTTTGGAGACACTAAACTCATCAACACCTTTTTTTTAATATAATGTTTCATAAAGATAAAACAAAACACATAAATTTTATCATTCAATAACAATTGTTCCCAGAATGTAATTTGCAGGTCTGGGTCGCGGACCTTGTTTCCTTGCAAAATAGTCCGCCCAGTTTTGCTCTATCTGCTAGCGGAAAAGTTCCCTTTCCGCTTCAATTTCCGCCAGCCGGGATGGTGAGCGTTCCAGATTGTATGATTCGGAAAGGGGTGGGTCGATTCCCACTTTCTGGATCGAAGGAGCAAACTCCCCATTCGTATCAAGGATAGCATAGTAGTAATACTCATCGGTACCCACCATTAAAAAGATCGTTTGAATAAGGAAAATAAAAAATAAAATGTTTTTATTCATTGGTTTCTATAAAAATGTCTGTATACTAAATACTTATAAGGGTAGACACCACCTGGGCTGCAATCCCTTCTCCCCGACCAATGGTGCCCAGATAATCGGTAGTCGTAGCTTTGATTGAAATTTGATCTTTTTGGATTCCGAGAGCTCCGGCTATCTTCGATTTCATTTCAGGAATAAAAGATCTGATTGGGGGTACCTGCAGAATCACCGTACAATCAATATGAACAATCTCAAAACTGTTGCTTTTTACTTCCTCAGCCGTCCTGCCTAAAAATACCAGACTTGATATCCCCTTCCAAGTATCATCATCACTGGGGAAATAAAGCCCGATGTCGCCCAAATTTGCAGCTCCTAACAGTGCGTCCACTACCGCATGACACAGCACATCTCCGTCCGAGTGTCCTACAGAACCCTTTTCAAAAGGGATTTCTACTCCACCCAGAACAAGCTTCTCGCCTTTCTCCAGACGATGTGCATCAAATCCGATTCCTGTTTTAATCACGATATTTCCTCTCCCAGATTTTTTCTGCCAGAGTCCAGTCCGCCGGAGTGGTGATCTTGATATTGTCCGGATCTCCTTCAATGACAGCCACCCGCCCTCCATTTAATTCCATTAGCTGAGCCTCGTCTGTACCAATAATTTTCCTCTTATCGGCATTCTCGTACGCAGAAACCAATTTGTTTATCTTGAAGGTTTGTGGAGTTTGTGCTTGCCAAATGTGTTCCCTGTCTAACGTCTTTTCAATGATTCTGCCTTCCACCTTTTTCATTGTGTCTCTTGCTCTGATGCCTACAATAGCGCCATCATAATCAGAGCACAGGTCAACGGTTTCCAATATCCACCTTTCACGGACAAAGGGTCGAACGGCGTCGTGCACTACCACCACATCCATATCATTTCTTACTTTCTCCAACCCATTTTTGACACTATCCTGACGTTTCTCCCCGCCAGTAGCTACCACTATTTCTTTTTTCACCTCCATTACATCAATCCAACCTTGCATCCAGATAACATAATCTTCAGGTACAACCACCACAATCTGTGTAATAATTTCAGCATCCACAAACGGGCGCAGAGTCCATATTATTAGTGGTTGTTGTGCTAATACTTTAAATTGTTTTGGAGGGGATATATCGCCAACTTTTGATTGTTGGGAAAATCTAAGGCTTTTCCCGGCACCTGTAATGACAGCGGCAACCAGCATGTTGTTTCGCTAAAGAATCAGCATTGCATCGCCATAACTCAGGAAGCGATACTTCTCCTTTATCGCCTCTCTATATGCCTTTAACACAAAGTCACGATCAGAAAATGCGCTTACTAACATCAACAGAGTTGATTTTGGCTGGTGAAAATTCGTGATTAATGCATCGGTCATATTGAAGTCATACGGTGGATAAATAAATTTATCCGTCCAGCCACGCTTTGATGTGACTTGAAATCCTGAAACAACAACTGTCTCAAGAGCTCTCACGGTTGAAGTTCCCACGGCAAAAATGCGTTTCCCTTTTCTGCGAGTCTCATTTATTGCAATGGCTGTCTCGGCTGGAACTCTAAAAAACTCAGAATCCATCTGGTGGCGGTTAAGATCTTCTACCTGAACCGGCCGAAATGTCCCCAAGCCAATATGCAATACGATGGGGGCAATTTTAGCGCCTTTTTGTTTAATCCGATTGATTAATCCTTCAGTAAAGTGGAGTCCCGCCGTCGGTGCTGCTACGGCGCCTCGATGTTCTGCAAACACGGTCTGGTACCGCTTCTTATCTTTGGTCTCAGTTTCCCGCTTAATGTAAGGAGGAAGAGGGGAAGAGCCAATTTTATCGATTATTTTATAAAAATCGTCTCCCTCAAATTCAAACCGGACCACCCGACCACCCGAGACAGTATTGTCAATGACATCACAACGAATTTTATCAGTAAAATGCAATTTATTCCCCACCCTAACCTTCCTGGCGGGCTTTACCAGAACTTCCCACATATTATTTTCCAACTCCCTAAGGAGGAACACTTCTACCTGAGCATCGGTTCGATCTTTTACAGCAAAAAGTCGCGCTGGAAATACTTTCGTCGTGTTGATTACAAGAAGATCGTTTTTCTTCATATAATCAGTAATGTTAATAAACTTTCTATGTTCGATAGTTTTACTGTCTCTGTGTAATACCATCATTCGGGAATAATCTCGCCTTTTGGATGGATATTGAGCGATTCTACTCTTCGGAAGATTATAGTTAAAATCAGATAGTCTTAACTTGATTTGTTTGCCAAATAACTTCATTGTTTAAATAACCTTTGCTGAATTTCTTGTTTTTTCACATTCAAATATCTAAAGGCTTTTTCTTCGGCAACCCTTCCTCGGGGTGTTCGCTGAAGAAATCCTTCCTTAATAAGAAACGGTTCATAAACATCCTCAATGGTCTGAGAATCTTCACCAACAGCAACACTAAGAGAATTTACTCCCACAGGCCCGCCACTGAATTTTTCAACAAGAGCGGAAAGAATCCTCCTATCCATATCGTCAAGACCATGTCCATCAATTCCAAGTTTCTCTAAAGACTTTTTAGCAATTTCTTGACAAATTGTTCCATCAGCCATTATCTCTGCATAATCACGCGTGCGCCGTAAAATTCGGTTGGCTACCCGGGGTGTCCCCCGTGATCGTTTTGCCAGTTCATAAGCACCTTCACCGTCAATTTTCACCCCTAAGATTGATGCTGATCTCTGTATAATTTTCAATAAATCATCCGATTCATAAAAATCTACTCTCAAAACGACACCAAATCGATCCCGCATGGGCGAGGTCAGGCTCCCCATCCGTGTTGTTGCACCAACCAAAGTAAAGTGCTCAAGATTTAATTGGACACTTCTGGCGCTGGGTCCCCGGTCAATCATAATATCAATGCGATAATCTTCCATTGCAGAATACAGATATTCCTCCACAACACTATTCAACCGATGAATCTCATCAATAAATAAAACATCCCTGTGTTTCAGTTTTGTAAGAAGTCCCGCAAGGTCGCCTGCCCTTTCCATTATAGGACCTGATGTGTGTTTTAAATTAACATCAAGCTCCTTAGCAACAATATTTGCCAGGGTTGTTTTTCCCAGCCCCGGGGGACCAAAAAGAAGTACATGGTCAAGGGCATCGTTGCGCTTCCTTGCTGCCTTGATGTATAGTTTGAGATTATCTGTTATATCATTTTGACCAATAAACTCATCAAACGTATTTGGACGAATCTCCTTTTCTACAACGAGATCGTCTTCTTGTGGCGCAGGATCTGTGATATGGTTATCAGTCATATTTGTATACTCAAACCACTTAAACAATGGTGTTGTATTGATAAATATTCTATAAAAAACACAACTTTAAATTTAATATGAGGTTGAAGCGATTCCAAATGATACTGCAAGAGAGGATCCGGTTGAAATCACTGGATAGAAATCATACTTCTCACTTTTTCCAGCCGCTCAGCTCTCTCGATGGCAAACCGTTGTATCGCCTCCCATATCCACCGTTTCGAGAGATGTGCCTCATCCATAATCTCATCCACCGTTCCACCGGAGCGCCACCGATTATCCCAATCAGCCGAGAGTGAATATTCCTTGACAACACTGTGCTTTATCCAATTCCCCATCAAATCGATTGCTATATTCGTAATGATCATAGCGTCTGCCCATTCTTTATCATCAATGACAGATTTTTGATATTCCTCCGATTGTGTTTGAAATAATCCGTAAGATATGGCAGCAACGATTTTTACATTGGGTCCCTCTTTCTTTATTCTCGGAATAGTTGCAATCAATTCATCAGTGGGTTTGGTCCCTCTGATAATTACCACGCCGCTTCTTGGTTGAGAGGGATCATAGTTTTTTATGATATATGCGCCTTTCGCAGCCTCAAAATAAGACGCTATTCCCAATGCCTCTCTATCTGGAATCTCAATGGGGGGACGAGTCAAGTGCAGAACAATAATGGGAACATCAGTTGCCAGTGCAGATCCTAACACAGGAGCCACCTCGTTGTGCTCCCATGGGTGAAGATTGAGAATCTGACCCCCAGGAAATAGTTGTGTAACTCCAGGTGCGAATATTCCGAAGTGTGTCCTGGCATCATCGGCGGTTTCAGGTCCAGAGTGACTGGCAATCCATAGAAGGCGACCAACTTTCAATTCTGAATCCTGTGCTAGCTGGCTAAATAACCGCATTGGACCATACTTCAGATATGAAAACGATCCATAAGTGGAACAGGCACCGAAAAAACCATTAAACTCCTCATAGGGGTTTTGGGCAAAATTCACCGTGGTGAGTCCCGCCATAATACCTGCATTCGCAAATTCTGTGATGGCTTGAGGTAAAATAGTACCTTCAAGATTGGTATCACGATTATAGAAGCCAGTATCTGATCTACCATCCCAACCCTTGCCAAAGCCAGAGATATTCGTGGAATCCGCCAGATCCGCTGAAGCAGCAATCACAAGCGGACGACTGTAGTGCTCTAACACATACGAGTTAAGCCAGGACCCAAATTTTGCGAGCCCCTCCCTATTAGGAGCCTCTGTGCCTGGTTTTACAAATAAGCTATCAGGATAATTCTCATAATCCGTGATGACTGGATCTTTCAGGGGATTCTTTACTGAGATTCGACAATTTTCGATTTTTTCCGGGACAGAATCTCCCAGCTCTACAAGAGTATCCGACAGATAATCTACCAATGCCTGATCCCGTTTCAACACGGACATAACTACCTCAAAATTGGCTGCTGTCTGTTCCCTCTGAGCTTCCTGTCTGGCAGGTGCTGGTTTGCCAAAGCCAACAAAGTCTACACCATATTTTTCAGCAAATACCCTCTTTGTTTCCCAAAACAGTTCAGAATTTTGTCTGTGGGGTGTCCCATGGCTTTGATAATCATAGGTACCGTAGTCCCTCCCTTTCCGGGTTCTGGTCCAGATCATTTTGGGGACATTCCGCTCCCTATCCGCATCTGCAAAAAGTCGGTGGTACGCCTTTACTATCGATTCCCAATCCTCACCATTTTTCGTCCCCTCAACATGCCAGCCGTAGGAATCAAACCATTCCACCGGCGTTCCATAGACGACGGAACTGAATGGTCTGGGATCAATGCCGTAATCATTCCAATCAATAAAATAGATGAGATTTCCAAGCCCCAGCCCGTATGCTGACTGTTTTGCTTCGTGGGTTGCGCCAGTGGTAAGACCTCCCTCTCCCTCAAGGACAATGACCTTTACTTCGTCACACCCTGCATATTTCAGAGCAAAAGCTTCCCCAACGGCTGCCGGCGAACCGTGCCCGGATGGTCCTGTGTTAAACTTGAGAAAAAGCGTTTTCCCGGACATCTCAGCGTGACCTGGTAGACCTCCTCGGTGCCGGAGCGTAAGAAGATCTTCCCAATAAAGAGCCCGCTCTTCGGCATTGTTAACCAGATATTGTGACATTTCTGTTTGGGAATATTTAATCCTGAGTGCTTCATTTAGTACAGCCAGGGTAGCATATACTGCGGGGTTTGCATGTCCCGCTGCCAGAACAAAGCGGTCGGCAAATCGCTTTCCCGGCTCTCGAATATCCCACCTCATAACGCCAGACAATAGAGTGGTTATCATCGCGTAAACCTTTGAGCGTGAGCCTCCGGGATGACCGCTCTGGCGGAGGTTTAGCATTAAATCAATGCATTGATCAATAATGTCCCTGATGACATCCCAATGCTTGAAGTGGGGTTGCAGTTTGTCTATTGATTTCATGAACACTATAGTTCAAAGAGATATTATTTATTCAATAATCTAACAGCTCTGGACACTACCTCGGCAACACTAAAACCAAATTTTCTATAAATGGTTTCTCCCGGTGCCGAAGCCCCAAACCTGTCAATTCCTATGACATCCCCGGAACTGCCCACATACTTATACCATCCATGGGTACTGCCTGCCTCAATAGCCAATTTGGGGACATCAGGTGGTAATACAGATCGTTTGTATTCCTCAGGTTGTTTTTCAAAAAGTTCCCAGCTTGGCATAGAAACAACAGAAGAGCAAATCCCGCTTTTTGCAAGTTCTGCCTGTGCCTCCAGAGCAAGGCAAACTTCAGAACCTGTGGCCAAAAGAATCACATCTGCCTTGCCATGGTCTGAGTCTGATAACAAATAAGCTCCTCTGGCAACACCATCCTCTACCAGATAACGCTCCCGATCAATAACAGGCAACTTCTGTCTTGTAAGAATGAGAGCGGTGGGGTCAGGAAGTGTTACCGCAAGGCGCCAGGCTTCGGTAGTTTCATTGGCATCTGCAGGACGGATCACCGTGAGTCCGGGAATCGTGCGAAGTGACATTAATTGCTCAACGGGTTGGTGAGTTGGACCATCTTCCCCAACATAAATAGTATCATGAGTAAAAATAAAAATGGATCTTGTTTGCATCATAGCCGCAAGCCGAATAGCCGGTCGCATATAATCAGAAAATACTAAAAATGTCCCCGTATAGGGGAATATTCCTCCATGCAGGGCAAGGCCGTTGGTGATAGCTGCCATGGCGTGTTCCCGAACTCCAAAATGTACGTTGGGTCCCCATGTGCCATTAATACCAAATATAGCTTTCCCTGACTGTATTGTTTTATTTGAAGGAGCAAGGTCTGCTGAACCTCCAACGAGATTATCCAATTTTTCAGCCAGAGCGTTCAATATCTTCCCCGATGCAGATCTCGTTGCTAACGGTCCATCCTCAAGATGAAAAACGGGGGGGTTATCGTCCCAATCTTTTGGTAAAGCTCCACCTATGGTTTTTTCAAATTTCAATGATAAATCAGGTTGTTCCCTTTGATATCGTTCCATTAGGTCCTGCCATTCTGTTTCTTCTTCAGCGCCTCGATCTACTGCCTGGCGGAAATGGGTTAATGCTTCCTCGGGAATATAAAAGTCCTTATCCAGCGGCCAGCCCAGCGATTTTTTTGTTTTCTCAATTGCTTCCGGTCCAAGAGGTTCACCATGTGCTGATGCAGAATCTTGCTTCGGGCTTCCAAAGCCTATATGCGTTCTGACCATAATTAAAGAGGGTTTGTTAACCTGCTTTCTCGCATTACGAATCGCTTTCTCAATCGCTTCCAGGTCGTTTCCATCGGTAACTCGTTGAACATGCCAGCCATAAGCCTTAAAACGCTTTTCCACATCCTCCGTGAAAGATAGATGTGTCTCTCCATCAATGGTGATATGATTGTCGTCGTATAGATAGATAATCTTCCCTAACTTCCACGTTCCTGCAAGAGATGCTGCTTCAGACGACACACCTTCCATAAGATCCCCATCGGATACAATAGCATACGTATAATGATCAACGATTGAATAATCCTCGCGATTGAACTTATCAGCTAAAAATCGTTCTGCCATAGCCATCCCCACACCATTTGCAAATCCCTGTCCTAACGGTCCTGTCGTTGTTTCTACTCCAGCCGTAACTCCAAATTCCGGATGCCCGGGTGTCCTGCTTCCCCACTGTCGAAATTTCTTAATCTCCTCCAGCGGTAATTCATATCCCGTAACGTGTAATAGGGCATACAGTAGCGCTGATCCATGCCCGGGAGACAGAATGAACCGATCACGATTAAACCAATTGGGATTTTTAGGGTTGTGCCGAAGAAATCTATCCCACAATACATAAGCCATAGGAGCAGCCCCCAGCGGCATTCCAGGATGCCCGGACCTTGCAGCCTCCACCGCATCTACCGCTAAAAATCGTAAGGTATTGACACACAAATTATCTGTACTATTCATTTATTTTCGCCTTCTCAAGGGGCATAAAAATCTTGATATCAATACTAATATTCCCAGTATAGTACCTCTTAATCTTGGGGAAAAACTTAGTTCATTAGTAGTATTATTACAACGAATTGTATCAACCTAATCAGACTGTAATAAAATTGAACTCAAGTTCGTGTGTCCACACTACTACTTTAGTAATCACGATACACAAATAAGTTTGTGGTCAAAAGCTTTTTTTCTTTAAAATGCTTTTATAACTATCATTTGAAGTATTTGAGGGAAGGAATTCTTCGACGATCTTTAAAATTGTCGGTTTTGATCACTAAAATTAATCTAACCAATAACTCAGGATTTTGTATACTCCCCGGTAATCACTTTGAACTTGAAATTACATATATAGTTTTGTAAACTATTAAAAATAATACACAAATAAATATTATTGTAAAATATGTGTTTTTATAATTATAGATTATTTTTAATCCTGATTTTCAAATTAATATTTTTATTACAGATGTCATATGCACAGTCTTGGGAGGTTTTGTATAATCACTCAGGAGGACATCTAAATGATATATTTTTTGTAGATAGCTTTGATGGGTGGATAGTGGGAAATGATGGTATTATCTTGCATACTACTGATGGTGGTTATTCATGGGACGATTATGATAGTGGGACCAATGTTCAACTTAACACTATATTCTTTTCTACTGCTCAGAATGGATGGATAGTTGGAAACGCTGGAATTATACTTCATACTGCTGATGCCGGAACAACCTGGGTTGCTCAGGAAAGCGGAACCTCATATTGGTTGAAAAATGTGTTCTTTCTTGATGATTCCAATGGCTGGGCAGTCGGGGGTAATACATTGGATGGAATTATATTAAGAACAGAGAATGGAGGTGAGAATTGGTCGACAATTGGTGAAGGATTAACGGGCGTTTTCTTAGATGTGTATTTCATAAATAACAATGAAGGCTGGGTTGTTGGTGGTGTAACACTATTTGACAATTTTGAAGAGGAGGTTATCTGGTACACCACGGATGGTGGAGAATCGTGGGAAGAACAGGTGTCACCAACCACTGGTCCTTTGATAAAAATATTTTTTCTTGATGCTGACGTTGGGTGGGCTGTTGGTTTTAATGAGGTTGTTATTAAAACTGGAGATGGGGGTACTAACTGGACGCCCGTTGATGTCAAGGAGGACACAATTAGTACCAACTATCAATTCACGGATTTGGCCATTCCTGACCTCAATAACATATGGGTGATTGATTTAGAGAACATCTATCATTCTGTCGACGGTGGATTAAACTGGGCTGTCGAATGGGATTGGGGTGGGACCATATCTCCTTTCGCTTATCTCGGGATGTCTGGGGTCGACTCAATTCACTGCTGGGTAGTTGGTGATACCACTGTTCTAGGTTATTTAGGTGAGGGTAATTCAATTTCAGAGACCATTTACGAATGGTTACCCGTACGAGCTTCATTAAGTCACAACTACCCCAATCCATTCAACTCAACAACATCCATAAATTACGCCTTATCAAAAAAAGAACATATGTCACTGGAGGTTTATAATATACTTGGAAACAAGATTACAACTATATTTGAAGGTGTTAAAGCGCCCGG
>CAZVFT010000087.1:0-10226 GCA_964626495.1 uncultured bacterium | reverse complement strand
TAAATAGCAAAGCTAAATCTCCGTTTTTTTTTAACAGGGTAAAAACGAATATTATTAAGGGGCTTGTCCTGAACTCGCCGAAAGGTCGAAGGGTTACAGAAATTGGAAATGAAAAGTACTGTTTATAATTTCAAAACGACATATTCCCGTACCTATATAAACATCTATATTTTGCGGTTCTTTGCGACCTTTGCGGTGAATAGTTCGGGCTAGCAGAAAGACTGTTAACTTTGTCTGTTGAGTATCAATTTTAAATCCCCCAAATAGGAGAAATTTCTCTCGAAGAGTGTCTCGACGAAAAAACTTGACTTTCTCGACGAGAGAGTATAAACTTCAATTCGAGAACATGTTTAAGATATATAAACCTCACAAATAAGGAGGAAAAGATGGCTGAAAAAGTAACAACAACAGGTGTTGCGAAAGAATCGGGTTACCTCTATTACCTTGGAAAAGACGGCAACGTATGGCGTTCTAAAATGGCTCGTGCTGGAAAAGGTGGAGGCAATGCTGAAAAAATAGCTAATGCCGGTGTTACACGGGAAGCTGGTTATCTTTATTTCATTGACAAAGATGGAGACGTTTCCCGGGCACCTATGGCAAGAGGGCGTAAGTAACCTATTGTTCATGTCGGTAATTGAAGAGGGGCTGTCCCAAAAGGTTCAGCCCCTTTTTAATATCATCTCGTTATTAAAATACCTGTATGATCTTAAAAAAAGTAAATCATAATTTCAATGTGGTTCTGTTGGAAAAACGTGAAAAATAGGTCAAAATATTTCATAATACTAATATTGATTGGTATGACTTCTGCTTCGTCAGTCGTTGATACCCCGGTGATATCCAAAATTGAAATTCGTGGCAATCAATTAACAAAGAATTACATCATTGAACGGGAAATCCATCACCCTGTAGGAGTTCCGTTCGATTCGACGATTGCCCAGGAGGACAGGAACAGAATTGATAATTTAGGAATATTCAGTGATGTTCAATTCTACCTCTCCCCCGCAGACAAAGGGAAGCTAATACTTACCTACTTTGTCGTGGAAACCTGGCGGATATTTCCAGTCCCAATTATTATGTATCAGGAGGAGACGGGGTGGTCATTTGGTGGAATGGTAATGATTAAAAATTTTCGCGGGAGAAATGAATATCTTCAACTACTTGGCGCTGGTGGGCAGACATCCTTTGGGGGCATACAATTCCAGAACCCCTGGATTGCAGGGGATCACATCTCCCTGCAGAGTCATATCCTCTTAAATGTGTTTGATCATCCTTTTCTATCTTTTAAATATCGCGAACTGGATGGTGAGATTACAGTGGGGAGATATTTCGGTTATCATTGGAAAATTTGGATAACAGCAAGTCTTGAACAACGATGGATTAACTATTTCGATGATCGGGATGAAAATGTTGAACAGGTCTATCTTCAATCCAAATTGAAGCTGATTTATGACACGCGTGATATTTATGTTAATCCAACAAGAGGTATTTTGATCTCAACTGAAATAAAACCCGATATTGGGCTGGACAATCAATCTCCTAACAACATACCTCTGGAATTTCAACTGAGTGTGTATAGGTCACTCATTCCGAGTGCAAGATCCTGGGTAGGTGGGTTCTCCATTTATTTTCTGAAATACTTCGGGGACAGTATTCCTTACAGAATTCTTTCAGTTGGAGGGGTGGAATCGGTGCGTGGTTGGAATGTTGTAGATTCGCTCAAATATAGTAAGGAGAACCACAGGACAGGAACAAACCAGTATAATGCCACAATAGAATTGCGGCAAACTGTAATTCCCAAACGCCTTACTTCCATAGAGAGAGAATTTGGATTGATTTTGGCTGAGTTTGTGGATATTGGAGCTGCTGATAACAATTTTGTCGATATGTTTTCAAAACCTGCAATTGCAGGGGCAGGGGCAGGAGTGAGATTTTATATTCCTGGAAATATGTTATTTAGAATTGATTATGGAGTTGGTTTTTATAAGGGACAATGGAGAAATTCAATATGGCACCTGGGAATCGGTCATAAATTTTGATTTTAATCTTCTACTCTCTTCTTTTTCCGGAAAAACATAACCTTTTCAAACCGATTTTCGGTTCCTGCCCTGAGCCGTTTAATGTTACTCCGATGTGTGTAAAGGACAAATAAGGGAATTAATATACTAAAAATTTGCAGGGACTGGGGTGCGCTGTCAATGGTGGTGATCAGAGGAATCAGATACAGGAAAATGGGCAGCGAGATAGCGGCACTGATAGAACAGACAGAAACAATACCGGTAGTAAAAAGTGCGATGATAAATACAATCAGACAGAGGGGAAACGCAATGGGGAAGAGAGCCAACAGCATCCCTGCCAATGTTCCCACACCCTTACCTCCTTTGAAACCGCCAAAGATGGTGTAAGTGTGTCCCAGTACAGCAGCAAAGCCGCAGAGTATCTGGACGGTAGCGATATCAGAAATGGGAAGAGCTTGAAACAATTTTGTGGCGATAAAAGCTGAAGCAAACCACCCCTTGAACACATCAATAATCATTACAACTACTGCTGGTTTCCACCCTAGTACCCGAAAGACATTGGTTGCTCCAGCATTTTTACTACCGTGTTCCCTGATATCAATACCTCGTGTGATCTTTCCACTGATAATAGCAGTTGGGAATGATCCGATGAAATAACTGAGAAGAAGGAGAATTATTAACATGGATAATTCATGATCAAACGTGTTAATTGAAGTAAGTACAGTAATAATAATGGATAAGAAAATCATTATACTACGTAATTATGTAAAACGTAAATACGTAATTGGTGGACATTACGTTTTACATATTTACGTTTTATCGTCGTTAGTAACTCAAGCATTAAGATAACTCACTCACAAAATTAATAAGCTGATGAATTAATAAGGTTAAATATATCATTCTGATTTACTCCATAGTTTGAATAGCAATGCCTATAGCGCCTGAGCCAGCATGAACCCCGAGACCGGGACCGAGATCCGTCAATAATACATTATCCTCACCAACTCGCTTTACGAATTTCATTTTAATATCCCGGGCTATCTCCTTGCGATCCGCATGAACGATTCCTACACAAAAATTGTTGTGATCGGGTAATCTTTTTTCAATGTGATTTAAAAACTTATTAATTTTATTTTTCCGACCCCAGGTGATTCCGGAATTAACAATCTCCCCTGACTCATCTAATGTAAGTATGGGATTCATTCTCAGGAAATTGGCGAGCCATTGTTTTTTACGTGAAATACGACCTCCTTTTACTGCACTTTCCAGAGAATCGAGAGCAATATAAAGAGTTGTGTTATGTTTTGTTCGTTCGACAATATTTAGAACTTCCTCAGTCGATTTCCCTTCTTTAATCGCTTCCGCCGCTCGTATGACAATTAATCCCAGTCCGATGGAAACGTTCCGAGAGTCAACAACACTGATGGATCCATTTTTCAGGAAATTTGAAGCAATGAGACTGCTCTGATACGTGCCACTTTTTCTACCCGTTAAGTGAATCGCTATAACCGATTCATAATGATCGGATAAAAACTGGTAGTACCGCCGGAAATCTCCGGGGGTTGGCTGAGATGTTTTGGGATGACTTGGATTAATTCGAAGTTCTTCCCAAAATTCTCTGTGAGTTATAGACACCTTATCTATGTGATGTTGGTCACCAAAATTTAGTCGGATAGGAAGCACAAAAATGTTCAACTTTTCAATGATATCCTCCGGGAGGTCGCAACATGAATCCACCAGGATTGCTATCGAACCACGGTGTGGACGCATACCGTTTGATTTAATAGAACTGTCATCTGTATTTTTATCTGAGACTCGACCCTGTTCCTGACAAATATCAAAGACGGTTTGAGGTAAATCGGTGTGAATGTGTACCTTAGCTTTATTTTTAGTGCCAGACAGAAAGATATCATTGCCATAATTCATTAACACTTTCTTTAGATCTTGGTAATTGATTTTTGTACCTAAGATAGAACATTCAGTGCAATATTGGTATGTCCTTTTTACCAATTTTACAGGAAGGGTTACTTTCTCGAGTAACGTTTTTTCGTTTTTATTAATAGAACCACTTCTGATATAATTTTGAATCCCTTCAAGAAAATATAAAAATCCCTGTCCTCCCGCATCTACAACACCACTTCTGGCAAGCACCTTCAATTTATCGGGTGTCTCAGCCAGCGATTTCCTTGCCCTCTCCAATCCTTGCTGGAGAACTTCTTTGAAATCTGAAATATGTTGACTTTTTTCGTTGATGATGTTTGACCATTCCTTTATTACTGTTAGAATGGTACCTTCCACTGGATTTACAAGAGAATTATAGGCATATCGTCTGGCATTATTCACAGCCTGCGCAAATATTTGTGTGGTGAGAGTCATTTTTTCAGAGATGACTTCTGAAAAACCCAGGAGGAAATAGGATAGAATCACTCCCGAGTAACCACGGGCATTATCAAGGGCTGAATTTGCGATAGACGAACTCATCTGGTTGATATCATTAAAAATACCCTCTTTGATCCTTTTCTGTATCGCTGTTAATGTGAAGGCTAAATTGGTACCTGTGTCATTATCAGGTATGGGAAACACATTAATTTTATTCAGATGATCCCGGGCTGCGATAACCTCCTGTATACCTGCCAGGAGGACTCGTTGAAAACGCAATCCATCAAGATAAGTTATACTCATTCGTCTTATTAATTTAAGATGGTTTAAATGTGTGTTGGAATATACAGAAAATGGAGAATCAGGTGGGAACTTTTTTATAACGAAAGTGTATGCACAATAACCACCCGGTTCGGGAGACGATTTATCTCACCCTCCTTAGCCCCACTTAAACGTTTCCCGAGCTGGATTTTTTATTTGAAGATTTAGGGGGTATCTCATTATTCGGTGGTGCCAGCATCCCACCTGATATGATGATTTTTAATGCCTGTTCTACAGAAAGATGGGTGTCTTTGGTCTGAATTTTTTCTACAATCAGCATAAAGCCCGATGTAGGATTCGGGGTTGTTGGAACGAAAAGGTGGTAATATTCACATCCTTCTTTGTCTGTCGATTCCCCTGTGACGAAGGCTAATGTCCATAGGTCTTTTCTGGGATATTCAAAGAGAATCGCTTTCTGGAATGCCCGGGTAGTGGAGCCAGCGAGTGCCTGTGTAATTTGCTTTGCTGTGGTATAAATGGTGTTTGCAACTGGAATTCGCTTTAGTATCAATTCTCCCAATTGAAGTAATTTCTTACCAAGGATATTTGTTACTAAAAATCCAAGAAATATAAGTAATATGAGTGTGATTATAAATCCAAGACCGGGGATATGGATATCAAAAAATTTCTTTAAAAATTTGGATGTCGGATTTTCAAAAAAGTTATAAAGAATAATAATGATGTAAATGGTAATAGCAATAGGAGCGATAGTAACCAGACCTGCTACCAATTTCCTTCGAATATTTTTTAAAATTCCAGCCATTGATACTAAAAGTAAGTTACTGTGTAATTAAGAATTGTACAATCAAAGAGTACAATTAGAGAGCTCCTTCCAATTTAAGAAGTTTTTGTTTTAGTTTCAGTCCACCACCATACCCACCAAGGGAGCCATTATGGGAAATAACACGGTGACAGGGAATCACGATTGGAATTGGATTATTGGCGTTGGCTCCACCAACCGCTCTAACTGCCCGTGGACTCCTAATTCGCTCAGAAATATCCTTATACGAAGCTGTCTTACCATAAGGAATTTTTCTTACCTCCTCGAGAACAAGTTTTCGGAATGGGGTAATTTTAAGATCAAGTGAAAATGTGAACTGCTTCAATTTGCCCTGGAAATATAATTTCAATTCACCAATCTCCTTGGAAAGATTCTCCGAGCTCCTTGAAATTTCCTCATCGTAAAAGTGATTTTGTAACCAGGTAAGATGTTGTTGTAAATCTTCAGGTGGCAGTCCTATACGACAAATCCCTTTTGATGTTTTTGCAATAAACATTTTCCCGATAGGTGAGTCGAAATGGGTGTATGTAATCATTCAATAGTAAAAATAGGTTATTTCGTTTGAGTATCCTAATATTTTAGATGGGAAATGTTTTGGAATCGAACTTACATGCAAGTTTTATTCATAAGCGTACCACAGATAGTATGTCACCAGACTTCGCCAGGGTCTCCAGCTTTCTCCAATTTCCCGCACCTCTTCTTCCATCGGGCGGTGATGGAGATGATAGCACTGCTGAACAGCACGCATCAAGCCAATATCGGCTGCAGGAACAATATCCTTTCGGTTAAATCCAACCATGGCTGAATATTCAGCCGTCCAGCGACCCACACCATAAATGGACATAAGGGAGGAAATCAAATCCTCATCACTAAGTTCAGACCATTTCTCAAGTGAATAACTGCCATTTACGATATTTCGTGCAAGCTGGACAATATATCGGCTTTTTGAACCTGAAAATTTCAGATGACGCAGCGAATCTTCCGAAAGTTCAGCTATTCTCTGAGGTGTAGGGAAGGTCCAGAGATCGATTCCGTTACAGGTCTGTTTTAGTCCATATTCGATAATGAATTTTTGTTTCAGTTTAGTAGCAAAAGAAACATTTAATTGCTGATCTGCAATGGCGGTAACAAGCATCTCAAAAGAGGTTGATTTTTGTAACATTGTTAACCCTTTCAACCGGTCAACAACAGGAGCAAGATTCCGGTCCTTCTCGGCAAAATGATAAAAAGCATTCATATCCTGATTCAATCCAAATTTCCGTTTGGTTTCGCTCAGGATGGATAATTTTTCATTGGGTGAACAATCTTTAACATCTATAGTCAATTTCTGCGTTGTTTTTTCCTGGAAGATAGTCACATATTTGCCCTGGATAATAGTGCAATATGTATCTCCGTCAAGTTGCTCGGTCAGTCCAAATGGATGGCGAGTAATATCTTGCAGACTGAGGTAGATATCAAATGGAAAATCTGGTAAGTAAGATATGATCATTACTCCTCCATCTGGAGCATTTCTCCATCAATCCACATTATTTGCACAATGCACCTGTTGCCAATGATGGAAAAAAGTTGGGGTGGTGAGTGGTTGGAATTATTTGGTCGAACCGGGAAATCTTTCGTGCCATAAAACCAGCACTGGTGAAGCAATGTAGATAGAAGAGTATGTTCCAACAACTACCCCAACCATCATTGCAAAAGCGAAATATCGAATAACCTCTCCACCAATCGTCCAGAGTACAAAGACGACTATGAACGTTGTTAACGAGGTAACCACTGTTCGGGAGAGAGATTCATTGATGCTTTGATTGATGATGTCAATATAAGGCAGTTGCTTAAATTTTTTGAGATTTTCTCTAACCCGGTCAAATACCACGATTGTATCATTCAGGGAATATCCCACAATGGTGAGGAACGCTGCAATAATGGAGAGGGAGATTTCGTAATCCAAGATGGAAAAAATTCCAAGAGTAATAACAACATCGTGTATAAGGGCGGCAATGGCACCGATAGCGAACTTGAATTCAAACCGAATGGAAATGTAAATAAGGATGCCGATGATTGCTGAGAGGATGGTGAAAAAAGCTTTTCCGCTCAACTCTGACCCAATCTTGGGTCCTACCGTTTCAACACGGCGAAAATCGGGTTCTTCATACGGAATAAATTTTTTAAGAGCACTCGAAATATCCTTTGTCAGGGTAGCGGTTTCCTGAGTCTTTTTCAGTCGAATGAGTATTTCATTAGGAGAACCAAATGTCTGAATTTCACACTTTTCTAAATTGATAGATTCAAGAGCCGATCGAATTATTGGAATTTGTGCTTCCTGCTTAAATTGAATTTGAACAAGGGTACCTCCTTCAAAATCGATGCTCAAACGCGGTCCCTCGTGTAGTAGGAGCGAGATCAAACCAGCAATAATGAGAGCCAGCGAAATGGTAAATCCAAAACGCCGCATCCTGAGGAAATCAATCTTTGTCTCTTTTAAAAATCTCATATGCTCAGTGTCTGAAGTGCTTTCCTCGAGGTTATCAGGTTAAAAATGGTTCGTGTGATAAAAATGGCTGTAAACATACTAATGGTGACTCCCCAGAATAGAACGATGGCAAAACCTTTTATAGGACCTGTGCCAAACTGCATAAGCACTAATGCAGCAATTATTGTTGTTACGTTAGCATCGATGATCGTTGTCAGTGCCCGTTTATATCCACTATCAATACCAGCTCGCACGGTTTTCCCTTTTCTCAGCTCTTCACGGATACGTTCGAAAATAATCACATTTGCATCAACAGACATACCTATCGTCAGAATTAATCCAGCGATACCGGGCAGTGTCAAGGTTGCTTTAAGCATTGCCAGGATTGATAAAACAAGGATAATGTTCCAGATGAGTGCAAAGTCTGCGATAGAACCAGACCAACGATAATAAACAAGCATAAAAACTAACACCAGTACCAAACCAATGAGGATGGCACGTGTTCCCATTTTTATTGAATCTGAACCTAGAGAAGGTCCTACCGTTCGTTCTTCAATGATGTTTACTGGAGCAGGAAGAGCTCCCGCACGAAGAACGATAGCGATGTCCTTAGCTTCATTGATATTGGCAAATCCCTCTACCTGGGTTCTACCATCAGAAATTTTTGTGCGTATAACTGGAGCCATGTGAACTTTTTTATCAAGAACAATGGCTACCCTGCGATCCACATTAGCTCCGGTGACGCGAGACCAGGTCTTGGCACCCTCACTATTCATCGTAAGATGAACAATTGGTTGCCCAGCAGAAGAACCACCGGTTGCCCCAATGTCTGCCCTGGCTTCTTTTATTACACCGCCTGTGACTGCAGGATCTACCTCAAGATAATAAAGGCGATAAAAAGATTCTTTCTCTCCCTCAGGCGTGGTCCACGTCTCCTTCTCGTGACTCCATCTAATGATACCATCATCATTCAGCATTAGCTTACTGACATCATCCATCTCCAGAATTTTCTGTACAGCATAGACATTTCGCTCAGGAACACCCACATCACGACCAAGGTTACGCAGCAGAGACGAGAAAGGTTGTTCTTCAAATAACTCCTGATCAATGAGAATACCTGAGGTATCCTTCATTGAGGTATCTTCTTCAACTTCTACTTCTCCAAACAGGTCGGTGAGGGAGACCTCTTCCTCCTGAACAGTTTTTTGCTCTTTTTTCAATGTATCTTCTTCAGCAGCCAGAACCTCCTCCGATACATCCTTTCCTCTAAGGATTTTATCGATTCGAGTGATGATATCCTGGGTGATCTCAGGATTTTTCAGGAGGACAAATTCCAGAAGAGCGGTACTTTGAAGCAAGTCTCGAGCTCGCTGGGGATCATCAATCCCTGCAAGTTCTATAATAATTCGACGATTTCCCTGCTTCTGGATAGTAGGTTCGGATACACCAAACTCGTCTACTCTATTCTGGAGGATTTCCAGAGCCCGTTTGACAGCATCGGTGGCTTCCTCTTCAAGGGCGGATTTGATACTGGGAATATCAGCACCAAAATCGGGAAAGTAACGTCTGATATTTACATCTTGAGCGGTTGCCTCCTGAAAAAACAGGTCGATAAAATCTTGTTCTACTCTAACAACCTTATCTTTGGCTGTGTTAAGAACGTCATAAAAACGCTCATTTTTGTTAATGGCAAGATTGTCCACTAAAGTAGGAACGTCTACCTCAAGGACGATATGCATACCACCTTTGAGATCCAATCCTTGATGTATGATCTTTTTTTCAAGATCTTCAAGAGTTCCCTCCGTGCGTCTTAGCTCTTTTTCCTCAGTTGAGAGGGTTTCATACTGAATGGTTGGAAACAGGGCATAAATCGCCCAGAGGAGAATTACTCCTATGATGATCAAGCGTGGACTGTTTTTAGCAAACATCTTTTTTTACTAACAGAAATTTAAACGGCGTTTAGCGGATGCGAATTTACCCTTTGCTCGTTTGGGATGTCAAACACTTTTTATAAAGAATAGTAACGCCTTAGTCTTTGGGATGGTAGAAGTTCTTTCCCATCAGAGTTATTTCGGGACATTACACTCAATCATTCCTCTTGTACAATTAACCGTAGACCTGCGCTTCCTCTTTCATATTTGGATGTAGTACATGTAAAAAAATAGCCGCGATCGAAATCGAGTCCTTGAAATCATCAATAAGATACAGTTTACTTTCTATTAGGAAGTATTTCCGGTAGGTTTGTTTCAAGTTAAAAGTGTTG
>CAZVFT010000086.1:0-10384 GCA_964626495.1 uncultured bacterium | reverse complement strand
AACCCACAACTTAAGTTGTGGGTTATTGAAAGGATACAATCATTAACCATTTCAACTAGAAAAACGCAATTGTTTACGGTTTTGTCAAAACTCAAGAAAGCAGTAATCAGAGCAATTCCACTGGCAAAAGAGGTTGATGTCCCCACCTATGAAAAAGATAGGGTCGGCAACATCAAGCAACGGGATGAGCGCGACATCGTGTTTGCTCGGAAAGATTTATTCAGATACTTTGGCACAGACAGTCCAGAATATAAGACTTACTACAAAACACACCCGGAATATCTACAATACGATAAAAAGGTTGGCAATAAGGACTGGCTGAGAGAAACAGGTGGTGTTGATTTTGCCATGTTCAAGGCTCAACTTGAAGAGATTAGAAAAATCAGTACTGAGTCCTTTGTAGGCGGAAAACCATCTCCCGACAAGATAGAGATGGCGCCTGAACGAGCCACTGAGAAAGTTAAGTCTCTTGCTCAATTTTTAGGAGCTGATTTAGTCGGGGTCGGACCATTATGGCAGAAGTGGGTTTACAGCCATGTCGGTCGCTCATTCGGCAACCGCGACGGTTTCCAACCGTGGGGGACACCAATTGACCTTCGCAAGCACGCCAACGCGATTGCCATGGACTTCCAGATGAATTACGATCTGATCCAGTGTGCCCCAGACTTCCCAATCTTGGTGGCGACAGCCAATGGGTATAGTATTGGTGTCTGGGTTTCGATTCAACTGGCTAAGTATATCCGTATGTTGGGTTTTTCAGCTCGGGCTCATCATCTGTATAACTACAGAGTAATTGCAGTGCCGGTTGCTGTGGACTGTGGTCTGGGTGAGCTTTCCCGTGCTGGCTACCTGCTCACCAGAGAATTCGGATTGAGCACACGTATATCCGTAGTCACTACAGACATGCCTTTGACTCTAGACAAACCTGTTGACATTGGCGTCCAATCCTTCTGTAATTCCTGCAAAGTCTGTGCGGAAAACTGTCCCGTTGGCGCTATCCCTGTGGGTGACAAAGTTGAGTTCAATGGCATTAAAAAATGGAAAATAGACGAACAAAAATGCTACCGCTTCTGGCACACAGTAGGTACGGATTGCAGTCTATGCATGGCAACCTGTCCCTGGACAAAGCCCAGAACGTGGTTTCATAAATCCATGGCTTATTTAGCCACTATAAAAGGGCCCCATCAATCGCTGATGACAAAAGCGGATAAGCTCTTCTATGGTAAATTTAGCGGGGCACCTCGACCTCATTTTATAGACCCGCTTAATCGGTCGGTTTAATAACGGAACCTACCTGTGGTGGAGCCACCTTTATCCACCTCTGTAGTGCTGACTAAACCTTGAGTAAAGACCAATTAGATTAATTTACAGTTTAGCGTCAGAAGCTCCTACCCGAGATAAGTTGACGGATTAAATCAAACCTGACAAGTCTAACAGCCAGCGATTCTCTAAATATTACAAATTATTCTTTTCAATCTCTTTGATTCGTTCGATCTGCGTCAGGTTCCACTCATCTTCGCTGTAATGTGTATTAAACCAGGCGTCTAAGATTTCTTTTACAACAGCTTCCGAGGTAGTTCGAAGACTCAGGGCAAGAACATTGGCATGGTTCCAGGTGCGAGCACCCCTCGCTGTTTCAGCGTCGTGGCACAGGGCTGCTCGTATGCCTTGAATTTTGTTGGCGGCTATGGATGCGCCGGTTCCCGTCCAGCACATGACAACAGCCTCATCGGCTGTCTTATTCACAACTGATTGTACCGCTCGAACGGTGACTTCTGGCCAGTCAGCAGATTCCCCCTCTTCGGGTCCGATATAAAACGCGTCGTGACCACGCTTGTCCAGCTCCTGAAGCACAACATTTACTAGATGAGTATACTCATCACTGCTAACAGATATTCTCATTAGTCCGGATAATTCATATGATGTCTTATTTAAGTCTAAATATAAAAATAGGAACTGACCAATCTAGTGACAGGCGGACGCTCCTATTTTACGATTTCAGGTTCAGAACGGAATATCCTCTTCTTCCCCTTTCTCTGAAGCTCCGCTGGCAGCTCCTCCTTCTGGTCTTTTACCCAGCATAGTAAACATATCACAATTCACATCCGTTGCGTAACGCTTGACTCCATCATCGTCTTCCCAGCTTCGCGTCCTGAGACGACCCTCTATATATACCATCTGACCCTTCTTTAAATATTCCTTTGCCATCTCTGCCGACTTGCCAAATAGCGTGCACCGGTGCCACTCCGTATGTTCCTTGATCTCTCCCTCTTTATCTCGCCACGACTCGTTTGTCGCTAAATTAAAGTTTGTTGTGGCTGTCCCAGATGGAGTATAGCGACTTTCCGGATCTGCTCCAAGATATCCAACAAGAATCACTCTGTTTATGCTACCTTTTTGCATTGTTGCCTCCTTATTATTTTGCGGGGTTGTGAGTTAATTGGCTCATCAGAATATGCGCAATGATACTTTTTAAATCAAGTGATAATTTCTGTTAATTTCTTTTCGTCATACATTTTTATGAATAATCCTGTTTTTTAACTGCCTTCTCTCAATCGTAAGCTGGACACTGCGATGGAACGACGTATTATATATAGGAAAGCACAAACAACACAATAGAAATACCTGTAGTTTAAAAATGATTCCGTCCAGCATCTGCTTGACTTCATTCCGTCAGGAACCGGACAGGCCCCCCTATGCTAAAGCTCTGGTGGGCAGGCATTTTACTCCGAAATTTCTCATACCCGTCTATGGGTTGCTCGCCAGATAAAATACCCGACACCACCAACCAATCCGATAAAAAACAACCACCACGGATAGACCTCTGGCACGGATGATTCATAATTAACAATAAATGACGCAACAATCAGTGCGCCGGCAATCGACTCGACTGCCCAATCTACCGGCTTTGTTTTAATGGGAGCTCTCCTGTCTTCCTGAACAATTATCCACCCGCCACAGGTAATAAGTCCGACGCTCACAAGGATTGGAGCAAGAACCGGTGCTATCCATGGAACGGGAATCAGGTACAAGATATCCCAATCCATTAAAGAGGCTGGCCAGTGAATGAATATTTTAAGCCAAATATAGTAAAATATATCCCACACCCCAAATGTCATTAAAAAGACCCCAAGCCTTCCGATCCCGGTCTTCCCTACAAGAACGCCAAATGATGTTAGCATTACAACTGTTGCTGCCTCTCGAATGACTTCTATGAGCAGAACTCTTTCAGGTATCATCTTCAATGGAAATGTAAACCCTTCAGGATAGTAGTTCATACGCAGATAAATGACGATGACTGCCTCTACCAACCCAAAAGCAATGCCAAAAATTGCGATCCAAATTAGTTTTTTCATTGTATTCCTCTTTTGTTAGATACTACAAAAGAATAAATATTATCCATTCTAATATTCAGGGGCTACATATACCAAAAAATAACGATAATATGATGAAGAAAACAGACCATATCCTCCTTCTATATTGCTGTTGGGCAGGATATACTGATTTTGTCTAAAAGGATCTCCTTCGAAATAATCGCTGAAACTGTGGTCGGTTGCCTGAATGATTATCAGATGCACGCCGTAATAATTAAATGACATCCACCCAAAATCGAGTTCGTTCTGACTTAAATTCCAGACTGCGGGATTCGGGCGATAATAATTTCCATCCTCATCGCGAAACATCTGACCTTTAAAAGCCATAGCAGAAAGCGATGTGTCAATAATAGCATTCACAAGATAGAGGTCTCTTTCGCCTGATTGATTTATATCCTGAAAAGGTTCTCCCTCGTCAAAAAGGCTGTCTCCATCCAGGTCCTTAAATGGTTCCATCTCCTTCACGGTATCCTCCAGCGACCAGCTTACCACGCGAACCATTCCCGGTTCCGTTTCAGATTCCCACTCTAAGATGAACATCGGTACAGAAACAAAACTCGTGGTATAACAAGGACCTTCCCTGTAAACTACTGTGTCCATAACAAGATTATTGAAATTGCCAATGGCGACAGAAAACATTATGTCTTCCATGCTGTTCTCATCCTGATGTAAACCGATAGAATCCACCAATACTGTCTCTTCTTCGCATTCCCAATCATCCGAGCTAATGCTCCAAATAAAAAAAGTGTCAGGCACCAGCGTTACAGCTGACACATGATATTCTTCCCATATCACGTCTAAAATGTACTCCACCCCGGGGAGAACAAAACAAGGTGATGGCTGAGCAAGATATCTTCCCGGACTATCAACAACCGGAAGGAAAGAAATGGTGTCGCCACTTCCAGAAATTGTCACCGTAGCATTGGAGACCCATTTCTCTTTAGATTCGTGCGGTTCATCAATTTCGTATGAACGAGAAACAAAAACAGTATCCATAAAAGGTGCGTTAGCAATGAGATTGCCATAAACAACAAGTTTTTCCTCGTATGCTGTTGCATCCACAGGAGGCTCACAGGAGATGAAGAGCAGGGAGCCAATCCACATAAAAACCTTTAACTGATATAAGCATATCGATTTCATATTGACAGCGCAAATTTTGGAGTGATGGAGGGGTGGAGCGATGCTCCAGAAAGGAGCTCTCCACAGGAGTCCTTTGTGACCTCCGCGACATGTGGAGGAGGAAAATAGTAAATTAAAAATCAATGGTAACTCCTATTGTTGGAATGATAGGAAATCCATTAATTACCACCTTCTTAGGAATTCCCTCGTCTTCTTCATCAATGATATCATCCCCATCGTCATCAATGCCGTTATACCTGCTACCAAACTGGTAAAAATACCTAAAAACATTTTCCCGCCAGTATGCATTTACTGCCTGCAGGAAGAATTCAACCTTCGCTCCAAAGAGCTTGTAGTGACCAACCAGTCCAATATCAAGACGATGATAGGGCGGGTATCGAATAGAGTTTCTTCCCCCAGGAATGGTTCGGTAGTACGGCTCAGGTTCAGCGGGCAGCTTTTCTATATAGTACCCGAGAATTGGCGTATGAGGTTGACCTGACTGATAGGTCCATTTCAGGTTCGCCCCCCATCTTTTTGTCAGTTTGAAATTTCCCACAATGTTAAAAACATGGCGGCGATCCCAGTTGGTAAAATATTCCTTGCCACCAAGCTGCTTTCGGGCTACAGAATAAGAATAAGCCACCCAGCCATTCAATCTACCAAACTCTTTGTGGAAAAACAACTCCGCTCCATAAGCATATCCATCACCAAGATCCACCAGACCGCTTAAGCTCGTGTCGGACGGAACCTCGTCCATGGTAGATCGATCGTCCACAAAAGTCATCATATTTTTCATCGTTTTGTAATAAGCTTCAATCTGGAGGCGATAAGCAGCTCCGAAATATTCTTCATACCCCAGAACGACCTGCACGGCAGAAGCGGCTTCTACAGAAGGGTCTACCGCAACCCATGCATCCATCACTTTGGGATAATAGTCATCCTGTATTACCTCCATGAACTGGTGGTAAACACCAATGGAAGCATTGAGGTATCTATCCGGGGTAAGTAAATATTTTAGTCCCAGACGAGGATCCAGGTACCATTTTGTTTGATTGAACTCATAATAATTGAGTCGAATCCCGGGTTCGATCATAAAGAGTGGGGAAAGCCCGTTCTTCAGTTTCACATATGCTGCTGCCTCAATAGGACTCTCCTTCGCATCAAAGATGACGGTATCTCCGAAAGTGCTGTGATATACGAAAGATAAATCCTTTATCTCGACGCCAAATCTGATCTGGTTTTTCTTGGAAGCGAAATAAGTCCAATCTGAACGAAAACTTATATCGTCAATATAGTCCGTTTCCTTAATGCCCGAACCACCTCCCAGTCCAAATAAAATGTCAAACCGGCTTTTCGCCAGAAGCCAGTTGGACACCAATCTCTCATTGAAAAGCTTGCGATAGTTTGCACTGACGGTTTTGTTTCCCCAACTTCCCGTCATATCAAATTCTTCCAAGTACAGATCGTCAATCCCAGCATACCAGCTGATGGACAGTCTGTCTCTGTCCGTAAAGTCCTGAAAAATATGCCCCTGAACGTCATAGAAATAGTAAGGAAAGTACAATTTTGTTCCCTTGAATACCTGATCAAAGTATGTCCTTCGTGCGGACACAAGCCATGCGCCTTTCCCAACGGGACCTTCGAGGGTGGCTTGGGCTGAGATCAGGGAAATGGACGCCCTCCCATCAAATCGCTTTTGATTTCCCTCGCGACTGCGAACATTCAGTACGGCAGATAGACGACCGCCATATTCAGCGTTAAAGCCTCCTTTTAACAGCTCGGCTTCCTTTACCGCATCCACAATAAAATTGGAAAAGACCCCTCCAAGATGTGAGGGATTATACACGGTAATTCCGTCAAGAAGAATGAGGTTTTGATCGGTATTACCCCCGCGGATGACGAGCCCAGTGCTGAATTCCGTTTCTGTCAGAACGCCCGGCAAGCCCTGCAGCGCCCTCAGAAGGTCCGTCTCGCCCAGCTGCGGTACACTTTTTAACTGGCGAACATTTAGAGTCACCCGGCTGGTCTGGATATTGACTTTTCGCTCAACTCGTCTTCCAGATATCTCAACACCCGCCATCTCCACCGCCTGTGGAACAAGTTCGATATTACTTCGGATATTACCCACGCCAGAAAGATGGATAGTGCTCTTATGTGTCTTGTAGCCAACATAGGTAATAATTAATTCATAGCTTCCCGGAGGAATCTCCACCAGAGCAAAATATCCATCACTGTTCGTTGCTATTCCAAAATCTGTGCCAGACAGATAAACATTTGCTCCAGGGAGGGCTTCTCCATTCTCTGCATCCAGAACATAGCCTGAAACGGTGGCTTCGCTGTCAGCTTGAAGAGGAAATGGGGATAATAATGTCATCATAATGATGAGAGCGAAAATTCTAAAATTTTGAGCAAATTTCCCAAACTTGTGGATTGTTTTTCGGGCTGTAGTCATCGTTGGTTCCTGTTTGGAGCAGACTTTTCTGTTCTACGTAACACCTCCCGAAACTCTCCTAAAATCATAGCGGTTGCTCCCCACACCTTCTCTCCTTCAAAATCAAAATAAGGAACATCTACTTCAACATTATGGATAATTCTTGTTTCCTGCTTTAAGTTATTCTTTTCCAACAAGTCTTGCACTGTTATCTCGTGTATCATCGACACCTCTACAGGATCGGGGTTGATTTTTGGCTTCCCCTCAGCCCAGCCAACGAACGGGTGGACGTTAAATCTGCTCACTGGAATAAAAAGGGGTGATAATTTGCCAACAACCATAATATCGTCCAAAGGCAGTCCAATCTCTTCATTGGTCTCGCGGAGAGCTGTTTGTAGAAGGGTTTCTCCTTCTTCACGCGACCCTCCCGGTAATGAAATCTGCTTTCGGTGATATTCCACTCTGTCTGATCGTTCTGTGAGAATAAAACGCCACTCAACGTCGTCAGGAAAAAGGAGAATTAAAACTGCCGATTGAACTACGTTTTGTCTCCTTGATAACATCTCCTGTTTAATGTATCGGGGAACAGGCGCCATTTGTTCCTGAAAACTTTTACCCGGAAGGTCAATCATTAACTGCGAGTTGAGTGCTTGTATAAATGTATTTCCCGTTCTCATCATAAATTAATGGCTCTGTTCTAACCTAAATCATTCACCGCAAAGGTCGCCAAGCGGGACATTTGGGTAACAACATCCGCTCCCCCTGCTGATGGCGGGGCGATGGATCGCGCTGTTGAATTAACTTGACATTAATCCTTATCCAGAACTCTGCTTCAAGATAAAACTCCCAAGCTTTGGTCCACAAAAATGTAATTAAAATATTTTATGTTTTATCTCTTGATGCACCGAAACTTAGCAAATAATCCTGATTAATCCACCAGCTATCCAGGAGAAATAGGCTTTATTAATTTTTTAGTTGGAAAACCTCCCCTTATTCCCCTCCTTGTCAGGCCTGCCCGCCCACTGGCTGGGAGGAGTGCAACCTGTCAGGCTGCCGACTGAGGGGTGGTCTGATCTGTTTGCGTAAATGTATATGAACCCCAAAAACAGGTCAGTCAAAAACTAAACAGAATAATGAGGAAACTTCGAAGATGTTAAATATGAGTGGAAAAGTGAGTAAACCCCGAACAACCCTGAGAGGGACTGAATATTCGAAAACCATTCAACACCTACGGTGGTAGTTTTTATTTGTTCAAGAAACTTGACCAACAGTTTCGCTGTCTTTAATTTTTCCTTACTATGTTTTGCCTTTCTAAGTCTATTACTACAGCCGGTAAGATCCCGGAACCCCTCTCGCTCAAACATCTACTGGATCGAGACGCTCTCAACGAACTTGCAGACGAGGTATATGATACAAAGCCCAACTTGGTAGCGCGCTTAAGTACAAAACTTGGTCCTGTAGTCGTTAAGTGGTTTGGCTGGCGACATCCTATCCACTACTATCTGAGCATCTCCTTCAAAAGTCGCGCTCAAACAAGCTGGGACATTGCACACAAATTGATTAGCTGCGGCGCAAGAACACCAGAGCCTCTATTTGTCTACACAAAACGCCAGCAAGGCTTTATCAAAGAAAATATTACCATTACCAGAGCTATTCACACGCACCAGACAGTTCGCAGGCTTCTCAAAACGGATGTTCAAAAAAAAATCAAAGTGAAAACAATATCCGATCTTGCCCTAAGTATCTCTCGAATGCACAATGCTGGTATCTTACATCGAGATCTCACAACTGGAAACTTTTTGGTAAATGAAATTGGCGATGTCTATATCGTAGACCTCAACAGAGCAAAATGTTTCAAAAAGCTGTCTGTAAAACAGCGTTTACATGACTTGAAAAAATTATATTTTAAACAATCTGAGGATTTAGAGTTTAACCAGAAACTTTTACATCAATTTTTTGATATCTATGAAAGAGAGAGCAGCGTTTCCAGCAATTGGGTTCAGGAATACTCTGCTTATAGAAAAAGACTTTTACGGCGGAGACGAGCCAAGCGGTATTTGCGCCGAGCCGTTGGTAGAAAACAGACAAATTCTGTTGGCATGTAATCCCGGTACCACTGAAGACATTTCTATCAGCTTCAATCCGCTCTCATTGATTTCTTCCTCGAACTCTCTTTTTTTCAATAGTGTAATTCGTGAGGGCTGCTGGATAATGCGCCGATGTATATTATGGAGAACCGATGAAAGATAGCAGGAAACGACAACCCAGGATTTGCTCACGCGATTGAACTCCCTTAAGATTGCAACTCGTTCTTTGCTTTTATGCATATGCTGGAAAAGACGAAAACAGAATATGATATCCACGCTATTGGTTTGTAATGGGATATGTTCTGCGTTGGCGTTAATCGAGCCGCAACTAATTCCAACTCGCTCTTTCTGGTACAGGACGGGCATGTACCCTAAATCCGCACTTAACACATCCCCAAATTTACTCAGAAGCGGCTGAAACCTCCCAGGTCCAACCGGTATGTCAAGAATTATTCCTCTGATTTTGTGCTTTGTAAACAAGCCCTGAACAATCTTCTTCTCACGCTTGTCAATCCACCGCTGATCCCAAGAACGATATCTCCTTATAGCATATCGCTCAACTTGATCGACGTCCTTCCATTTTGTATATGCCAATTTGCTCTCCTTTTCCCTTGCATTGATACCCCCTTAAATTAAAATGAATTAATCTTGCTTGCGATGATAAATTGCTGGTTTAGCAACCCCTGTATCACTATAGAAGATAATTGTCTGATTGTTTGTCTCACTCTATGCCATCCTTTCCTGCCTGCTGACATAAACAACTTACCTGATACGCCATCGTGTCACAATATCTACTCTGGCATATCCATTGCAATTAGTATGGGCGAGATGTGGTTATTTGATAAAATGGTTTGAAAATAAAAAACAGAAAGGAGACATAACAATGACTTTAGTAAAATGGAACCCCAGATACAACGTTCTAAGACCTTTTAATGAAATTGATCGGTTCTTAGATTCCATGTTTCGCAGGACTTTAGACGGAACGGCTATTTCCTCGGGTGACTGGTTCCCAGCTGTTGAAGTTCTCCAGGGAGATAAAGAGTTTACCCTTCGCGTGGAAGCGCCCGGAATGACTAAAAAGGACATTGATGTTGATCTTCAGGACGGCGTTCTTACCATCTCCGGCGAGAAAAAGAGTGACGTGGAAGACAACATTGATAATTGTTACTGCAGGGAAATCTCATATGGCAAATTCTCACGCTCTTTCAGGCTCCCCGATGAGGTAGAGGAAGGAAAAATCAAGGCAAACTATAAAAATGGTGTGCTGACCGTTTCTCTTCCAACAAAAACCCCTGTAGAACCTGAAAAGGTCTCTGTGACAATCAGCTAAACTGTCCTGTCCGGCTCTTGACGGAACGGTCTTAATGACA
>CAZVFT010000085.1:0-10903 GCA_964626495.1 uncultured bacterium | reverse complement strand
GTATTATTTGGGGTTCACTGCGCATTCACCACTCCTTTCCCAAAACCTTTTATCTCAATTGGGTTGTCATCCGGGTCAGCCAATTCGCATTCCGCCGTGTAAGTAAGGGTGGATTGACCGGCAGTCATAGTGGTCATCACCAAGCTGGCAAGGCTGCCTGTACCGGAAACGGAAATAGTATCCCCGCCCAGGAACGAGGTGTAGATGTCAATCGTACCCGTCGAAGGATCATCTTCATAAAGGAAGATCAGTTCACTGGCTCCAGAGAACATATCTCCGGTATTAAGTGAAAGTAGCTGCAGCTTGCTCTTGTCGTAGCTCAGTTGAATATGGGAACCGGCCAGGTTCTCAACTTCCATAGCAAATACATCCAGCGTCACGCTGGCGCCTAAGTTCACGCTCACTTCATCTGGGAAAAAGACCAGTGCTGGCGTTTCAAAACCCTCTTCTTCTGCTGTCTCGGTATCAAGGGGATTGTCATAACTCTCGGTAGGAACCTCACACGATACAAATAGGATATAAGTAATAAATAAACTGGGTATAATAAAATTTTTCATTTGCGTTTTATTCACGTTCATTAGCGGTTAATTTCCAAGTGTGATGTACCAATTCAATTGAACCTGCTTCGTGTCCCGATTAAATCTCAGTCCTACGGCAGCGGTTTTTTTCTTCTCCTTCCTCGGCCAGCTGAGATATGTATGTAGGGCGTTACCGATCCAGACAGCCGCTGCCACAGAGGTCATGGTTTTGATCATCTCGGTGGCAGTCTCGATATCGCTATGACTCTTCTCCGCCTTGGCACGGTACTCAGCAATCAAATCCGTGTCCGTCTCATTGTTGTAGAGATTGGTAAATCTGTTGTAGTCGTCATTCGCCGTCTGGTAGCTGTTGTAACCGGCATAAATCAGTCCTAATGTCGCCAGTTCAGTCACCGCCCAGCTATAGCCCCATCCTTTCTTTTCCGCATAGAGATGTCCCCAACCGGGAAATGTGAGTGACCGAATGATAGCTCCGGCTCGTGTCTTTACCACAGCGGCAGCCTGCTTCTCAAGAAATGCTTTTGTTCCTAAAATGCGTTTTTCCAGCAGACTTCTTGGGGGATCCAGTTTTACAATGTTCCAAGCGAGGATCTCAATTTCCGTAATTAAGCCGTCCACCTCACCCTGGTAAGAAATACTCTTTGTCGCTTCTGCTGCACCAGTTCTTACAGCAAACATCTTCGCATCGATAGTATAGGTATTTCCCACCTTTCCCAGGGCACCGCTTATCATAAATTCCACCCCCAGCAACTGTCCAACTTCCACGGCACATTCGTCGCTGGTACAGCCTGTCTGTTGAAAATCCTGCTCTTTTAACACTTCCTTCATAGTATTGCGTTCCACAAGACGAATTGCTCCTGTATTTCCTAATTCAGTACTGAAACGATCCGTGAGGGTTTGCGCTTCCATCCGGGGAATTCCCCTTCCTTCAAAATCAAGAACTGCTATAGTGGGTAATTCTATCTCATCCTTCCGTTTCAATCTTAATCTCGTCGGAGCTTTCAGGTTCATGATTTCCCAGGAGAGGATTTCCATCTCGGTTATAAGTCCGTCAATATCCCCAATGTAGGTCACGTTTTTTGTCCGTTCAGTAACGCCTGTCTCCACGGAAAACATACGGACATCAATGGTATATGAGTTTCCCACCTTTCCGATAGCGCCGCTAATCATGAATTCGGCACCCAGCAGCTGACCCACTTCCGCCACGCACTCATCGCTGGTACAGCCCGTCTGCTGTAATCCTTGCTCCTAAAGAATTTTATCAAGTGTTTTTCGTTCAATCAGGCGGGCAGCATCGGTATTGCCAATCTCCGTACGCAACCGTTCGGTGAGGGTCTTAGATTCCGCTTGGGAAATATCTTGAGCTTCAAAATCGATAATGGCCACAGTTGGACGGGTGTCCTGGGCATATAGAGATACTGATATCGCAAAAGCGATAGGGAAGTAATAACCAAATATACGTTTACTCACCCCGTTGGTTAATCCCTTCTTATTTCAATTCAATTTAAGTTAATCCAATATTTGAATTATTTCGATAATTATCTTATTTATAATTACATTTCTGATATTTCATTCACGATTCACGGAATTTGTAACGTAGATCCCACATTATTTCCATCTAAAACACATCAAGTTGAGTAGTGTCGTTTTTAAGTAAATTCAAATCCGATTTCACAACTTGATATTGGAATTTGGGGAGGAAAACAATATTGGACATCGCTAAGAATTTGAATTAAGTTATAATGTGGATTCATTAGTAAATCACATATTAATCGCGATGCCACATATGAAGGACCCCTTCTTCGGGCGTTCTGTGGTATATATCAGCAAACACAACACAAATGGTGCAATGGGATTCATCATCAATAAACCATTTGGTGAAACTGACGAAGAATTTATGAAGTCTCTTTATATTGATGAGGATAACCTTCTGAATATTGTTCCTACCGTCTATTTTGGTGGGCCTGTCTCTGTGGAGCGAGGGGTTATTTTGCACACTTCAGATTATATTAGTCGTGAGACCATAAAAATATCGGAAGATTTTTCAATAACGTCCAGTAAAAATACCCTCAGAGATATTCATAGTAAAGAGGGTCCTAAGGAGTTTCGTTTAATGCTTGGATATGCTGGATGGCTGGGCGGGCAGCTTGAACGTGAGATTAAAAATGGTGACTGGTTGATGCAATCGACAAACATTGAATTTATTTTTCATACCCCTGATGAACTGAAATGGGAATATGCTGCAGAAAGCCTTGGGATAAAAACATTCGAGATATCAGGACTGGGTGGTGTAGCTTGATTTATCCGGAGTATTTTTTTATCTATCCAGATATATTTTACAGGATATACTGTTGAATTGCTGTTATGAAGCCTTATTTCGTAAATTTGATGGTAAACCGATTGATAAAATCTACAACATTGAACCCGGATAATTTATGGGCAACCATACTAACTAATGCAAGTACCGTAATAATAATGGATAGAGAAATCCCTGTAGAAATAGTTCCACTTCGTTCCACATTTCACAGGGCAGGCATAACGCTACGTAATTATGTAAAACGTAATTATGTAAAGGAGCATTATTTACATAATTACATATTTACGTTTTATCGTCGATAAAAACTCAAACCTCAAGATGACGCATTCACATAATTACAAAACTGGTGAATTAATCAAGTGAAAAACCGATCTCAATGATTTAAATTAATTTTAAAAAGGAGAAGTCATGGTAACAATTTGGAATGATTTAAAAGACAAATTGAAGATCTGGGGAAACGTCGCAGTTGAGAAGGCAGAAACGTTTGGGAAAGTAGCTGCTACCAAAACAGAGGAATTAACTAAAATTGGCAAGATAAAATTGGAAATCCACCAACTTCAACGTGATCTCGAGAAAAACTACTCAGAATTGGGTAAGTTTGCATACGACTCGGCTGAAGCAAATGTGACAAACTTTTCTGGGAATGACCAATTCGTTGGGTACCTTCAAAAAGCAAAGGAAATTAAAAAACAGATACAACAAAAAAAGGAACAGATAGAAAAAATTAAGGAAGAATTCGAAACGGCAAATTTATCTGAAGTATCGGATGAATCCGAGAGTGTAGATGAGAAGAATTCTGGTTCTTCCAAATAGGAGTAATCTAATTTGACTCAATTGAGTTCAAAAGCTTACAAGAGTCATTCACTTGAACTATATTTTAAGGATATTATTAACTGCGAGCCCCTGTCTCCAGCTGAGGAGATTGAACTATCCAAAAAGGTAAAAGAAGGAGATACAGAGGCGCTGAATAAGTTAATTGTTGCCAACCTCAAATTTGTTGTTTCTGTTGCGGGTAAATACCGCATCCCTGGAATTGCGATTGAAGATCTGATTAACGAGGGGAATATTGGACTTATTAAAGCTGCCCACCGGTTTGATGAGACACGTGGTTTTAAATTTATTTCCTATGCAGTCTGGTGGATTCGACAATCCATTCTTCAGTTTATCTCCGAACAAGGGAGAACAGTTCGACTTCCTGCTAATATTGCTAGGGGGGTCAGTCGGATGAAAAAGCAATCCATAGAACTGGAACAGATGTATGAACGCGAGCCAACCATTGAGGAACTTGCTGATGTGATGGAAATTAGTGAGAAGGAAGCACTGAATTTTGTAAAATTTAATATTAAAAAAATTTCCGTAGATCAGCAAGTAGGGAGGGATGATATGACCCCTCTCAGGGATATCATCATTTCAGAAGACCAGCGTCCAGAAGCACAAATGATGAAGGAGTCACTGATTTCTGAGGTTATTCGTGCGCTTAAAACAATTCCTGAGAGGGAAGCAGAAATCCTCAGAATGTACTTTGGTATCGGTCAAGACAGATCCCTTACACTCGAGGAGATTGGGAATAGAGTTAATCTAACAAGGGAGCGAGTACGGCAGCTAAAGAAAAGGGCAATCCAACGTTTACAACGCGCTGCTCGTGCTCATTTTTTACGTGCCTTTCTTGGATAACCGGAAAACAGATATTGGAATTTTTGTAATAAATTTAGTGTTGAATTTTTCCATTTATGATTTAAAATTTTTATGTAATTTTAAAGGGGTTAAATAATGAAGTTACCATTTCCCAAGTTTAAGTTTTCTAAGGGTATCCGATTTGTTATCATTAGCGATAATGAGGGGGGTGCCCGGCATTGGTCACTTACCCCCAGTTCACTGGTTTCAATTTCGATTTTAATCATCGTTCTATGTTCCGCTCTACTATTTTTCAGCTCTGATTTTTTAACAAAGATTCTGTATCAGTCTCGTCTAAAAGAAGTTATGAGAAATAATCAGGAATTCATCACATTATTAAATGAACTTCAAGAGAAAGTGAATGATTTGGAATTTGAGATTGGTGAAATTGAGGAAAAGGATCGTGCTCTTCGAACTTACGCCGATCTTCCTTCCATTGATAAAGATATTCGTCGTCTCGGGGTAGGTGGGTTAGATGCAAATAAGAGATCCGAACTTGATGACTTGTTTTCGGATGTTGGTGTGAATATTTCTAAACTTGAAATTGATATTGACAATCTTTATAGGGAAATACGGTTGGAAAAAGAGAGTTATGAAACTATCTATGATGCCATCCGTATGAACAAAGAAAAATTATCTTCTGTTCCGTCCATTCGACCTATAAAAGGCGGTTATCTTAAATCCAGTTTTGGATACAGGAGGGATCCATTAGACGGTGAAAGGCGGTTTCATTATGGTCAGGACATTTCTGCGCCTCGTGGTACTCCTGTGTATGCTGCAGCAGATGGTAAGGTTGTTTATGCGGGATATAATGGGAGTTTTGGCAAAACCATTAAAATAAATCATGGACACGGATATCAAACGATTTACGCTCATCTCAATAAAATCAGAGTAAAATCTCGCCAGAGGCTTAAACGGGGAGATTATATTGGTGATGTGGGAAGTACAGGCAGATCCACTGCTCCTCATATACATTATGAAGTCCGTTATTACGGAACTCCTCAGGATCCTAAAAATTATTTCTTTACGGGATTCTTGAAATAAGAAACCGTTATTTGTCTTAAAAACGGTGTTTAATTTTTAAATTCCTCACTTGATTCTATAGAACATAAAAAGTAACTTAATCATTGATGAATCACTATTATATTGAGACATATGGTTGCCAGATGAATTTGGTTGATTCAGAGCTGGTGGCAGGGATATTAGAATCGGAAGGATACCAGAAAGCAAATAACATCACTGGGGCTGATGCAATCTTCCTAAATACGTGTTCTGTTCGCGAACACGCAGAGGATAAAATTCATTCCCGATTAGGTGTGTTGAAAAAGCTAAAAAGAGAAACTCCACATCTTCTTATTGGGGTGCTGGGATGTATGGCACAAAATCTGAAGGAAGATATTTTAATTAATAAACCATATGTGGATTTTGTACTGGGTCCCGATTCTTACCGTCGAATTCCAGAACTGATTACAAAACGTCAGCAACTGCAACAATCCATTGTTGATACCCGCCTTTCAAGGTATGAAATTTATGAAGGTCTCTTTCCATTTCGTCAGTGGGGAGTTAATGCATGGATCCCTATCATGCGTGGATGTGATAAGTTTTGCACTTTTTGTATTGTGCCGTTTACCCGGGGAAGGGAAAGAAGTCGCCCGATATCAAGTATTGTTGATGAGATTCAAAAAGCGGTTGACGAGGGGTTCGTTGAAATAACTTTATTAGGACAGAATGTCAATTCTTACTATCACGAGGGAAACTATTTTCCGCAATTGCTTGATACTGTGGCATCTATACATGGCGTGAGGAGGATTCGCTTCACTTCACCTCATCCCCAGGATGTAGATGATGACATGCTCCATATAATGTTAAAGCATGATAATATTTGTAAATCCATCCATTTACCTTTACAATCAGGTTCTGACAAGGTATTATTACGGATGAACCGAACCTACTCAAAGAATCAATATTTATCCCTTGTTGAAAACATTCGAACTATTCTACCCTGGTGCGGTTTAACCACAGACATCATCGTAGGATTTCCCGGTGAAACAGAGAGGGATTTTGAGGAGACTCTCACTGTTATGAAAAAAGTAAAGTTTGATTCTGCATTTACCTTCAAATATTCGAAACGCCCTGGAACGAAATCAGCAGAGTATGATAATACCGTTTCTAATCAGGAGAAACAGAAACGATTGGAAAAGGTTATCGCACTGCAGAAGAAACACACTATTCTTTCAAATAAAAGAGAGATAGGTAAAACACTTAAAGTATTGGTTGAAAAAGAGAGCCAAAAATCTGATCATTTTTGGTCAGGTCGTGCCAACAGCAACAAATGGGTGATTTTCCCAAAGAGGAATTCGAAGATCAAAGAATTTGTGGATGTTGTGATTACTGATGAGAAGGGTGTCTCTCTTTTCGGTGAAATTGTAGAAAGTGGGGAGTGAAAATATGCGTTTATTCAAGACACTGTTTGGTCTTGCCATTGTTCTTATTTTGGTGTTAATACTGCTTAAAAATGCAGAACCCGTATCCATATATCTTCTGTTCACCCATTATGAAACTGTTTCGTTAGCTGTAGTAATTGTGGTTACTCTTGCGGTTGGGATCATTATAGGATTTACCATTGCCTTAAACTCGATTTTAATAAGTAAGAATGAAGCTCGAAATTTGAAGAGTGAAAATCGAAAGCTCATTGAAGAGGTAAATAATCTCCGCAATATTGCAATAGATGAGGGAATATACGAACTCAATGAAGGAGAAGAGTAAGTGACACTCTGGTTCTGGGTAATTTTTGGTGTTTTGTTAGTAATAGCTAGTATTGTTGTTATTCGATTTTTCCCCACTCGACAAAAAGATGCTCAACACCTCTACATTGATGCTCTTGAACAATTAATACGAGGAAAAAGGGAAAGCGCCTTTATAAAGCTTCGGGAATTAATTAAAACCAATACGGATCATGTGAATGCCTATATTTATCTTGGAAATATCCTTCGAGAGATGGCGAAACCGGAAAAAGCAGTAACCATTCATCAATCCCTCACAGCTCGATCAAAGTTGATATCTGAACAGAAATTGGATATTTTTACAAGTCTGGCAAAAGATTATTTTGCATTGAAACAGTATCAAAGAGCCGAAGAAAATGCTGGTCGAGTTCTTCATATAGACAAAAAAAATCAATGGGCTGTTCAGTTTCTTGTTAAGATTGCGGAGAAAACGAAGCGATGGACAAAAGCCTCGGATCAGTTAAAGCGGTTGGAAAAACTGACAGGTAATATGGAACCAATCCGGCATTCGAATTACATAATAATGGAAGGATGGGAAAACGAAAAAGGCGGTAAAAACCAGGAGGCGATAAATTTTTATCTTAAAGCTATAAAAATTGCTCCTGATTTTCCTGATGCTTATTTGTATCTGGCAAATCTATATGAAAGAGAAGGTAAGCTGGATAAAGCTGTAGAAAATTGGATGAAGTATGCAGAACGAACTAAGGTGACAGATAGTCAGGTATTTACAAAGCTGGAGAAGACACTCTTTGAACTTGGGAGATTTGGTGAAATTGAAGATTTTTATTCCCAGCTGATCAAGATGAAAGAGGACAATGTAGATGCCATTTCGGGGTATGTAAATGTGTTGTTGGCAAAAGGAGAAATAAATCGTGCCAGGAATCTTATCAATGAAGCTCTAACGAAAAATAACCAATCTGTGAAGGCATACCTAACACGATTAAAACTCTCTCTCAGGGAGATTAAACAGGATCAACTATCCAAAGAAGTGGATAAAATTTTAACCTTAATTCGTGAGGATAAAAAATATCGTATCCCCTCGAGATTAAAAGTGGATGTTTAAGACCAATGAAAAGAATAATTCTAATTGTTTATTTATTAACAATGCTATCAGCCCAGGATTTAGTTAACTATTTTGAGGAGTTAAACAAGGGAAATGTGGAGAGTGTTCGAGCGGTTCTTCCCGACTTAAAAGAGAAATATCCCAATAATCCCGGTGTGATGTTTCTGGATGCTCTTTCAGCAGAAAGAGCTGAAGATGCCATTATTATATACAAGATGATTATTCAGCATCACCCACACAGTGAATATGCTGATGATTCCGTTATGAAAATTGGTGAGTATTTGTATGCTAGGGGACTTTATACTCAGGCAAGTAGACAGTTGTTAAAGGTACCAAAACTGTACCCCGATTCTGAACATGTTCAGAGAGCTATTGATCTTCAAATCAATTCATTGCTTGCAAGTGGGGAGAAGGATAGCGCCCGTTTTTATCTGCAAATTTATAAAAAACGGTTTCCCAAAGTGTATCAGGATTATAGCTTTGAGCCAGAAGAACCAGTGATCCACCGATCATTAGAAGATAACATCCGCCTTACAGAAGGTGATGAATCAGCAGCTCCAGAAATTGCCCCTGTAACTGAAGAAAAATTGGTGAGAAAGGAAAAGGTTGAAAGTGAAGTCATTCCTGAGCCTGTAATAAAAGAGCCAGTGTTGAGACCATTTGTTATTCAGGTTGGAGCCTATGGCTCTGTCACCAATGCTCTTCGTCAAAAACAGCTTCTTGAGCAGATGGGGTATACAGTTGATCTTGTTCCTATTAAGTCAGGAGGAAAGGAACTTCAGGCGGTTCAAGTGGTTCGATTCGAAAGTCGGCTTGAAGCGGAGGAAGTGGGAAATAAACTTAAGGAAGAACTTGGTTACAACTTTTATGTAACAAAACGACTTGAATAGGTTGTTTTGAAAGGTAATCGAATTAGCAACAATATACCACTGACCAAATTATTGGGAATGATTGCGAGGCTGGTGCCCGCTTCGGTCTTCAAAACCGTTGGGACGGTGGAGAGCCGTTCGGTGAGTTCGATTCTCACGCGTTCCCGCAAATGAAGAGCTGGGTTCTCCCGCAGGGACTCCTATGATCCAAAGGATCTCCCCTGGATGAGGATTCCCAGGCATTCCTGCTAAAAGTGATATAATAACCAGATGTTGAAGATATTAGAAAAAATTAGTTTGTGTTTTTTACTATTAACTGTCTCACTTGTTGGTCAGGAAAATAAACTCTTCTGGGACGGCTACGACTGGCTTCGTATTTCTAAACAAACGGAAGGATATCCGGAGTTTGAATATCAGGTAAAAGCGGCATACGTAAATGGTGTACTGGACGGACGGTTATATGACTATTTTAAAATTTGGTCCGTTGACACGACGATAGCAAACACGCTATATAATGAAACCGCTCAATATCTCAAGACGGTTGAAATCATTCGTGGTTTAGATAATTTTTATAAAGATCCCCTCCACCGCTACCTGCCCATAGAGTCTGCCATCATAATAGTCAATATGTATGCTGAACAACAACCAATGGAAATGATCGACGCCTATATTTTAAAAAGTAAGGAGTGGATTAACAGTCTAATGATCCAGGTTCAGAATGAAGATTTATATAAGTTGATGAAAGAAAAACAGAAGAAACATACGGAAAACGTTGAATAGTGAATAAGTGGATTAGTCAATGCGAAGAAGTTCCCCTGCAGGTGAATAGATAAAAATTCGGTCATCTCCTTTAAATTTAAGATGGCATGTATGGTAGCGATAGCGATAATCTTGACTCCGATCGAATGAATAGGTCACTCCTCGGACCACTGTGTGTCCATTACCGAGAGGAGGTTCGTAATTGTGGAGATGGACAATTCTCAATTCTGAAACAATGTTATTTTTTTGATCCACCTCTGTGATGTATCCCTCAATTTCTGTAACGGTTCTTCCTGAATTGTTATCAATCTGAACTACTACATAAAGAAGATCATAATTCACAACTCTCATTCTAACATCCACTTCAAAAAGAGTGGTGAAATCCTGACTCCGCAAAAAGGAAAATAAAACCAAGAAGAATAAATATCTCAATCGATTCACATCAACAATTTATGTAACTATGATTGTCAAGTCAAGCTTACCTCGGTTAAAAGTATAAATAATGAAACTATACAATCTGAGAGAGAAGCATGGAAAAAGTGGGATAGGTTATTGAGCGTTCAATCTTCCAGTGCCTTTTTTCAAATAACACCCGGAACTTTTGTGGTTGTAAACGTCTTACTTGTTGTAAAACTTACCCAGTCTTTTCATAGGCTGTTTTGAGGGGGGATTTTGTATTCCTCTCGCAATAAAAAGTATGTCTATCTTTTTGGTGTTTTTAATAGAGATAATCGACATTCCTGCTGATTTTTTATAAAACCCATCAAATATCCGAATGATCTGTGCCGGGTGTTTATATCCGGGACTACTCACGGATAAGAATCAGTTAAAGGTGCTATGCTTCAAGGAGTTCCCCCGAAAATAGCTTTTAAAACCTTGTAACTCACGTTAATACTGCA